>CAYQAD010000131.1:0-7371 GCA_964415125.1 uncultured Phycisphaeraceae bacterium
GGCTCGTGCACGCTGCCGGCGCTGGGCATCGACGCGGCGATCGTCGATCAGGACGGCCGTGAACTCCCCCTCGGCGAGGGCGGGCTGCTGGTCATCCGCAAGCCCTGGCCCAGCATGCTGCGTGGGGTGTTCGGCGACCGCGAGCGGTTCATCGACACCTACTGGACGCGCCTGCCGGGCTTGTACTTCGCGGGCGACGGTGCGCGGCGCGACGAGGACGGCTACTTCTGGATCATGGGCCGCGTCGACGACGTCATCAACGTGTCCGGCCACCGCATGGGCACGATGGAGGTCGAGAGCTCGCTCGTGGCGCACGAGGCGGTCGTCGAGGCGGCGGTCGTCGGCGTGCCGCACGAGATCAAGGGCACGGGCATCGCGGCGTTCGTGACGCTCGGCACCGGCTTCGAGCCGACCGACGAGCTGCGCAAGGCGCTGCGGGCCCATGTTGGCAACGAGATCGGCGCGATCGCCAAGCCGGATCAGATCCGGTTCGCCGAGGCGCTGCCCAAGACGCGGTCGGGCAAGATCATGCGTCGCCTGCTGCGCTCGATCGCGGCTGGCGAGGACGTGACCCAGGACATCACGACGCTCGAGGACAAGAGCGTGATCGAGAAGCTGCAGGCGGCCAAGGGCTGAGCGTCGCGTGCCGAACACGGTGCGCGACGCGGGTTGATGCTTCGGGATGTCGCGGCACCGGCGGATTGGCGTCCGGCAAAAAGCACGCGAGCCGGCACCCCCCCGGGGCCGGCCCTTCGCGTGCCGGGTGCGCGGGGCACCCGATGGATTTCGTGCGGCGGCTGGTGTGTGCTAGCGCGGGAAGCTGCCGCCGACGTCAACGCCCTGCAGGCCGTACTGCGTGAAGCGGTAGTGCGGGGCGAGCGGGCCTTCGCTGGTTCCGCCGGTGGAGGTTGGCGGCTCGAAGCCGTTGCGTGAGAAATCGCCGTTGGGCACGTAGTTGATGCGGAGGTTCCGGCCGTCGGGACGGGCCGGGTTGCCGCCGAGGTTGGTCTCGCTCGTGGCGTACTGGCGGACCGACGTGTCGAAGAAGGCGAGCGGCTGGCTGCCCTTGAGCACGGCGTAGAAGACGTCCTGCGATGTCCCGCCGTGACGCGAGAACAGATCGAACATGACGACCTTCTGCGCTGGGTACGCGACTTCACCAAGCTTTCGGCCGCCCATCTTCGCGCCGCCGCCCGCAAAGAGGTTGTGCGAGTTCGGCGCGGGCGTGACGGTGGTCTGCCCGCGGTCGCCCCGGTCGGGCGAGAACGCGGCGGGCACGACCTGGTACGACGAGGAGTAGCCCCACGCGTCGTCGAACGCCGGGACGCTCTGGCGGCTCACGGGGAAGGTGTCCTCGAGGTTCTCCGGATCGTCCTGCCAGATCTGGAGCGCGCGGTCCGAGGGGCACGCCATGATCTGCTCGGGGAGCGTGGCGGACATGTACTGGTTGATGATGAGGTGGCTGTAGCGGCGGTGCGGGATGCGGTCCTGGACGACGGGGAAGAGGTTGCTGTCGCCAACCCGCTGGCCTGTGAGTTCGCGGATGATGGCGGTCATCTGCCGGCCGGCGGCCGCGAAGAACTCCTCGTTTGCCGAGCCGTTGAGATCCGCGAAGCCTGTGGGGTTGAAGCCGGGGCGCCAGGAGTAGCTCGGCAGCAAGTCGCCGAAGTCCACCGCGTAGGTGCCCCACGCCGTGCCGACCTGCTTGAGGCTCGAGGTGCACACCGCGACCTGGGCCGCCTTGCGGGCCTTGCCGAGCGCGGGCAGGAGGATGCCGATGAGCAGCGCGATGATCGCGATCACCACGAGCAACTCGATCAACGTGAACGCGGCCCGGCGTGCGGGCCGAGGCGCGGGGCGTGTGGTGTATGGCATGCTGAGAAACCTTCCCTGGTGCGTGCTGTGCTCGGGCGTCTTGGAGACGACGCCGAGCATCACGCGTGCGAACGACGGCAGCGCTGGCGCCGAAACTCGGCGCACGACGCGGGGCTCGCTGGGACCCCCCGCCCGCTGACTACTGACGCTGCAGCCTACCAAGGCTTTACCCGAGCGCGAAGCGCGAATTGTCGACTGGCGATGTCTCGCCGCCAAATGGGTCTTCCCCGCCACCCGCCTCGGCCACGCAGCCGACGGCCGTGGGCCATGTCGGGGCCGAGTCGGGGCCGAGTCGGGGCCGAGTCGGGGCGCGCCGGGTAAAAGCAGGAATCAGCCCGAGCCGGGGCGGGACTGGCGGGGCTGGCCGGTGTCGACCTCGAAGCCGCCGACGTCGATGCCCTTGAGCCCGCCGCGGGTCCAGCGGTAGAACCCGCCGGTGATGATCTCACGCGCCGAACCGCTGCGTGAGGGCGGCTCGAAGTCGGGGCTCTCAACCGCGAAGTCGGTCGTGTTGTTGGGGATGTAGAAGATTCGCAGCGGCTCGCTCTTGCGCGGGTCGTTGGGCTGGAAGCCCTGGTTGGTCTCGCTGGTGGCGTAGACGCGTGACGAGCCGTCGAAGAAGAGCAGCGGCTGGCGTGCATCGTCGTAGGCGTAGTAGCGCGGCTGGGGCTTGCGGTGGTAGTCGAACAGGCCGAAGTACGCGACCTTCTGCGATGAGAACGCGACCTCGGTCATGCGGCGCTTGCCGAGCGCCTTGTCGCCGACCGTGAAGAGGTTGTGCGACTGTGGCACGGGCGAGAGCGTCTCGCTGCGGCCCTTCTCGCCAGAGTCCTGGGCGTAGATCACGGGGACCGACTGGTAGCTCGAGGCGTAGGGCCAGGCCTCGTTGTATCCGCTCTGGCCGGTGCCGCCGCCGCCGGAGAGGTTGGCGCGGGGGAACAGGCCGTTCTCGTTGTCGGGGTCTTCCTGCCACTGCTTCTGCCAGAAGTCCTCGGGACAGGTCATTGCCAGCTCGGGGAGGGACTGGCTCATGTAGTCGTTGAGCACGAGGTGGTTGTAGCGGCGGTGGGGGACGCGGCCGGTGAAGGGGAGGAAGTCCTCGCGGCCGGTGAGGCGGCGGATGATGTCCGCGGCCTGCTTCTGGGCGCCGTCGAGGGTCTCGCCCGCCTTGTTGTCCTGGAACCCGACGTGCAGGGCCGACCACTGGCTCTCGGTGTTGCCGCCGCTCCAGGTGAACGTCGCCTGGCGGTCGTCGAAGTCGGCCGCGTAGGTGTTCATCGCGATGCCGAGCTGCTTCATGTTGCTCTGGCAGATCGCCAGGCGGGCGGCGCTGCGGGCCGAGCCGAGGGCGGGCAGCAGAATGCCGATGAGCAGGGCGATGATCGCGATGACCACCAACAGCTCGATGAGCGTGAACCCGCCGCGGGCGGGTGATGCGGTGCGTGGACGCATGAGACGGACCCCTACGCGCCGGTGAGCCCGGCGCTGGCAAGCAAAATCGCAGATGGGCCGCTTCGGACGGGCGGCCTCGCAAAAAGACGGTTCGCAGCAATCGCCGATCGGTTGGCGCGAATCGGCAAAACGGTAGGCAAGATGGTCTACCAGTGAAAACACCAGCGCAAAGACCCGGACAAAGTACAAGCAAGGCGGATGGTTGTCCAGCACGCGTTGTCGCGGCGCGCGACTGGAACGGCGTCGCGTCGCGGGACGCATCAGAGCAGGTTGTGTCGGACGATCGCCCGCACGGCGCTGATGCCGTCGCGCCAGGTGATCTTCTTGCCCTCGGCATGCGAGCGGTAGGCGTAGGAGACCGGCACCTCCCAGACCCGGGCGCGTCGGCCCTCGTCGCCCACCCGCATCCGGGCGAGCTGGGCGATCAGTTGCGGCTCGACCGCGAAGCGGGGCTCGGTAATCCGGAACTGTGCTGCGACTTCGCGGGTGAAGACCTTCGTGCAGCACTCCATGTCCGTGAGGTCGAGCCCGGAGAGGGCGTTGCTGAGGAAGGTCAGCGATCGGTTCGCGAGGCGATGCCAGAACCGCGTGACGCGGCGGTTTGCCCCGGCGTAGCGGCTGCCGATCACCGCGTCGGCGTCCCCCGCGATGATGGGGGCCACCGCGCCGGCGTGGTCGGCGGGGTCGTACTCCATGTCGGCGTCGTGGATCAGCACGAGATCGGCACCCTGGTCGAGCGCAGCTCTGAGCCCCGTTGCGACCGCGGCGCCCTTGCCGCGGTTTTGCGGGTGGCGGGTCACGACGACCTCCGGATGGTCCGCGGCGAGCGCGTCGACGATGGGGCCCGAGCCGTCGGTCGAGCCGTCGTCGACCAGCAGCAGCACGCGGTCGATCGCCGGGCCCTCGGCGTGCTGCGGCAGCGGCGCGTCGAGCACGCGCCGCACCGCCGCCTCGAGCGTGGCCGACTCGTTGAAGACCGGGATGAGCACGACGAGCTTCACGCCGCGAGCGTAGCGGGCGTCACCGCGTCGACGCACCACCGGCGTTGCCCGCGCGGGCGAATTCGATCGCCCGCGTGAAGATGCTCGCGAGCCCGCCCGAAGCGGGGTCGTCGGGGTGTGCCCAGCGCCGCCCGTCCGCTGCGACAGCCCCCGCGAGCGTGTACACGCCCACATGCACCGCGCGGTGGGTCGTCTCGTGCGTGAACGCGCCGACCTTCTTTGATGTGGCTGCGCCCGTGGCGGTGCGAAGCGTGCGCGGCTGGGGTGCGCGGTCGGTGCGCTCGACGCATGGCGGTGCCCACAGCCCGGCCCACATGCCGGACTCTGGGCGGCGTTCGAGCAGGATTCGCCGGTCGGGATCGAGCGCGATGCCGCAGGCAAGGTAGAGCGCCGTGCGCTCGGCGCGGCGCTTCGGCGAGGGGATCTCGTGCTGGCGTCCCTCAGCGCGGGCGACGCAGAGGCGCTCGACGGGGCACGCCGCGCACGAGGGCGACTTGGGCGTGCAGACGGTCGCGCCGAGTTCCATGAGGCCTTCGTTGAATGGTGCGATGTGCCGCCGGCCGCTCGCCTCGGCGAGCTCGCCGGCGCGCTGCCATGCCCACCGCGTCGCGGCGGGGTCGCCGTGCGGCGCGTCTCGGCCCTCGATGCGGAGGAGCACGCGCGAGACGTTGCCGTCAACGATCGGCACGGGCTCGTGGTGCACGAGCGAGGCGATGGCGCCGGCGGTGTACGCGCCGACGCCGGGCAGCGTCTTCAGCGCGTCGGCGGTCTTGGGCACCGCGCCGGCGTGGTCGTCTCGGCACGCCTGTGCCGCCGCGTGCAGCAGGCGGGCCCGCCGGTAGTAGCCGAGCCCGGCCCACATCGCGAGGACGTCTTCTTCCGGCGCGTCCGCGAGCGCGGTCGGAGTGGGAAAGCGTTTGACGAAGGGCGTGAACTTCTCAAGCACGCGGGCGACCTGGGTTTGCTGGAGCATCAGCTCGCTGACGAGCGCGCGGTAGGGGTCTCGCCCGGAGGCGGTGGGGGCGTTGCCTTGGCGCCACGGCAGGTCGCGCGCGTTGGCTTTGAACCAGCCCGCGATGCCGGCGACGATCGCGGCATCGCGGGCCTCGATGGGGCTTGCGCCGCGTGGTGATTGGTCGCGGTCGGCGGTGGCTGTCATGCGATGCCGTGCTCGCGGAGGACGCGCGTGACGGCCGACTTGATCGCGGGCCACGGCGCGTCGGGCTCGCGGCGGATCGTGACGAACGCCGGGCCGATGAACACGCCCGCGACGCCCGGGGTGTCGAGCAGGGCCGCGGCGACCGGGTCGCTCGCGGCGAGGTCCGAGGGCGGGCGGGATCGGTCGTAGCTTCGGAGCGCCTCGCCCGGCGGCGCGGGCACGACGATGTCGCACTTGAGCGCGTCGGGGTTCGGGGTCGTTTCGAAGGAGAGCTTTGGCATCGCGGGCTCGCGTCTCGGGCTCGGGTTGGTGGTCGACGGTAGACTCATGCGGGCGGTGGCTGGTGACGAAATGTCGAGGACGAGCCTCTGCAGCCGATAGACCCCGTTCGGAGCACGTTGAGGCCGCGCGCGGGATCGCGGCGGGGCGAGCCAGCGAGGACCCGGGCGGATCATGTCGAGCCTCTTCCAGATCGAGAGCCTGATCGCCCGACTCGGGACGTACCCCTTCTGGGAGGTCGCCTTCGAGATCGCGCTTATCTGGATCGTGGTCTACGGCATCGTGCGGTTCGTCGAGGGCACCCGCGCGGCTGGCGCGCTCAAGGGCCTGCTCGTCGTGCTCATCATCGCGACGGTCTTCCTGCGGATCGTCGGCGGCACGGATTCCTTTGAGCGCTTGACCTACCTCTTCGACCGCTTCCTCGCGGTCATCGCGGTCGGGCTGATCGTCATCTTCCAGCCCGAGCTTCGGCGGGCGCTGATTCGCCTGGGCGAGGCGCCGCTGTTTCGCTCGAGCCCGAAAGAGATCGCGGTGGTGGTCGACCAGGTGGTCGAGGCGTGCGCGGTGCTCTCCAAGCAGCGGTTCGGGGCGCTGGTCGTCTTCGAGGGCAGCGTCGGGCTGGAGGGCCTTGTCGAGGGCGGCACCAAGATGGACGCGGCGGTCTCGAGCCGATTGCTCCAGACGATCTTCTACCCCGGCAGCGCGCTGCATGACCTTGCGGTGCTCATCCGCGGCAGCAGGGTTGCTGCGGCGAGCGTCCAGCTGCCGATGGCCGACCCGTCGGACATGCCCATGGGCACGTTCGGTGCGCGGCACCGGGCGGCGGTCGGCCTCTCGCGCGAGTGCGATGCGCTCGTGGTGGTGGTGAGCGAGGAGACCGGGCAGATCCGCATCGCCCAGCGCGGCCGACTGAGCGAGCCGATGGACCGCGAGTCGCTACGCGACGAGCTGCTCGGCCGATTCGAGCGGTCGCGCAAGGAGGATCCGAAGGAGTCGGCCGCGAGCGCGGCGTCGGCGTCGGAGAGCCAAGAGGAAGGAACGCTGTCCGCGTCGGCCTAGCGGCCCGCGCCGGAGTGACCCGATGTTTGCCCGCGCACGAACCATCCTGATCGTCACGATCGTGACCGTGCTCATCTGGCTGTTCGCCGAGGGCGAGGGCCTGCGCACGCAGCGGCTCCGCGTCGACGTGGCCCTCGACGCGGGGGGCACGACGCGTGTGCTGCGTGTGCTGCCCGGGCAGGGTTGGACGGGCGGCGTCGAGGCGCGGGTCGAGGGCTCGACCGCGGCGCTGGACGCGTTGCTGGCGGGCACGGCCGGGGCGGCCGGCGCCATCACGCTGACCGCGGGTCGCGAGCTGCCCGGCACGCCCGGGACGCACAGCGTGGACATGCTCGCGGCGCTGCGGTCCAGCGAGACGCTGCGCCGATCGGGCGTGACGCTGCTCGAGGTCGATCCGCCGGCGCTCGAGCTGGTGATCGATCCGCTGGTGACGCGGACGGTGCCGGTGCGTGTCGTGGCGCCGGAGGCGGAGCTGGCAGGCCCGCCGGAGCCCGAGCCCGCGTCGGTGCAGATCGAGTTTCCCGAGTCGTTCGCGTCGATCTTCGA
>CAYQAD010000132.1:0-7343 GCA_964415125.1 uncultured Phycisphaeraceae bacterium
ACATCAACGATCTGCGGCTGGAGGTTGCTGCTGCCCGCGGCTTGCTCCGACGCCTGCAACGCCGACGGAAGCTCGCTCTCGGGCGTGTCCAGCGTCGAGGTGAGGATGAAGAAGATGAGCAGCAGGAAAACCACGTCGATGAACGACATCATCAGCAACACGGGCCTTGCGTGCGGGCGATCGTGGTGGCGAGAGAAGTGCATCGCTAGCGCTCCCCCCCCGGGGCTGTGCCGAGCTTCCAACGCTCGACACCGGCCGACGAGAGCGCGGCCGCGACGGTGTTCAGGTGCGACGCGGCCAGGTTGCGATCGGGCCGGAGCAGCACATCCACCGCCGAGCGATCGGGCGCGATCGAGAGCTCGTGGGAGACGATGTCCAGCAGCGTGTCGAGCGTGACCACGCGGGCCTCGATCAGGAGCGTGCCGTCGGCTGCGAGATCGATCGAGATCGACGCGGGCTGCGGCGGGCCGTCTTGCCCCGCCTCGACCGGGAGGTCGATCGGCGCCTTGATCATCTGCACGAACGACGACGTGTACAGGAAGAAGATGATCAGCTGCAACACGACATCGATGAGCGGCGTGAGGTCCTGCTCGGTGCGATGGCGGCGGGATGGTGTGCCGAGGAAGTTCATCCCCGAGGCTGGGCCGGAGGCGTGGGCACCGGCGACTGGATTGGCGGCGGCACCGGCCTGGCCCCGGCCTGGGGCGTTCGGTTGGGGGCCGGCGGGCGCGGTGGCGCGGGCGTCGCCGGTCGCGGTGCCTGGGCACCCGCCGCGGTGTGGGCCTGCGACTCGACGAATGCGGCGAGCTCCTCGGCCACCGCGGCGATCTCCGTCACGCAGTGGTCGATCCGGTTGCGCAAGAACGCGAACGCGACCGTGCACGGAATCGCGACGACGAGGCCCATGACGGTGGTGACCAGCGCCACCGAGATCGACCCCGCGAGCTGATCCGGCCGAGCGACGCCCTCGGTCTGGCTGATGGTGTCAAACGCGCCCACCATGCCGACGACCGTGCCGAGCAGCCCGAGCATCGGGGCGACCGCGGCGACGACACCGATCGGGTCGGTGGAGCGGTGCAAGCGCGCGGTCTGCTGCTGCCCCACTTCCTCAAGCGCGGCCTTGATCTCGAGGAACCCGAAGGCCGACCTTGAGCACCGCACGAGCGCGCCGCCGACCACACGCGTCAGGAACGTGTCGTTGTCCTCCGCCCGGGTGAACTCGAGCGCGTCGCGGGCGCGCCCGGCGGAGAGCAGAGTGGTCAGCCGCTCGATCTGCTCGGGCGGCGCGAGCCGGGCGAGGCGGATGCGGATGAACGCGGCGATCGAGAACCCCAGCGCCACGAACGAGAGCAGGATGATGACCACGCCGATCGGGCCGCCCGCGGCGATGTAGTCAAAGAGCGACCGCGAAGGCACCTCGGCCTGGGCAAGCAGCTGGACAGGTTGCGACTGGATCGGTTGCAGAACGGGTGTCGAGAACATGGTCATGCAGGCGGTTCCTGTTGATCAGTGGAAGGCGCGGCGCGCAGCGCCGGGTCGAGGGTTGCGGCGGCGGGATGCTGGCGGTGCTCTCGCATCAGCTCGAGCGCAAGCACACGCGCTGCGTCGCGATCGCCCAAGGCGTCGAGGGCGGCGGCTGCGTCGGCAAGGCAGGTGCCCGCGAGGTACGGCTGGGCGAAGGTGTACTCGGCGGGCACGGTGAGCAGATGCACGACGCCGCGGAGTTGATCGTCGCGGTCAGGCTCGAGGACGAGCGATCGCCCGATCGCCGCGTGGCACCACGCGCGGACCCAGGGCTTCGCCGCACCGGATTCCAGACGCTCAAGCAACCGCTCGCGCGCGGCCGAACGCGGCGCGGGCTCGCGGAGCTGGGCCGCCACGCAGTCCCGCACCAGCGTCGTGCCCGGACCAAGCTCGCTCGGCTCGGCCCAGGCGGGCGAGCCGCCCGTCGCGAGCTGGGCGGCCTGCGCGTAGAGCGTCGCGAGCGACGAGACCTCGGCGGGCCAGCCGGCTCGAAGCTCCATCTGCGCCAGGGCACGCACCGCTGGCGTGGCGGTGAAGATCGGCGGCAAGCCGGGCACGAGCGCCGTCGCATGATCAACCGCCTCCGGGAGCTCATCGACCGCCCCGGCGAGGATCGCGGCTCGTAGGTCGAGCCAGGGCACGACAGCCGCCGCCAGCGCGCCCCGCCCGAGCCGACAGCGCACCAGCCCGGCGTGCACGACCGCGTGGGTCGGCCCGACAAGCTCGCCGCCCGCACCGCCCGCGGACAACATTGCGCTCGCCTCCTCGAACAAGGGCTCGGCCGCGACGGCATCGCCCCGCGAAAGCCTCGCCTGCGCTCGCCACACCGTCTCAGCGAGCTCCGCGTACGCGGCGGCCTCATCGGCCAGCGGGCCATCGACCCGCCGCACACGGTCCCACGACACCGTCCCCCCAACCGTTGGGGGCTCGCCCGCGATGCCGACGTGCACGCCCCGCGCATCGACAGCGACGGGCGGATAGCTCGGCGCGGCCTCGCCGCGGCGCAGCACCACGCTGCCCGCCGAGTCCTGCGCAGCTACAACATGACCAGAAGCCGACAGCGCCGCGAACGCGACAAGGCTTGGAGTAAGCATCCGCGTGGGCATCATGGCACCCGCCTCGGCAGCTGGTTTGGCAGGTTCGCGGTGCCCGCGATGTGTGTGTACGAGCCGCCGGTCGACTGCGCGAGCCGACGCATGTACGGCTCGGCCGCGTCGTTCACGAACGTGATGCAGTGGACGGGGATGTCGAGCTTGGCGTGCGTTTGCAGGATCGCGTCGATCGTGTCGGGGTGGAACTCGCCGTCGGTCATGAAGTAGATCGCGTCGGGGCGGGGGCGGAGCTGGTGGGCGAGCTCGAAGCCGGGCAGCGGGTTTGTGCCTCCCTCGGCGGGTATCTGCGCGATCAGCCGGCGTGCCCACGCCTTGCCGCGCGAGCCCGCCTGGATCCAGTCGCCGCGATCGCCGAGCGGGCGCGCAGCTGTTGAGTACAGGAAGATGCAGAACTCGGCGTTGTCGGTCAACGCGTTGACCGACGTTGCCAGCTCATCGCGAAGCGTCTCGATCTTGCCACCGATCGACATGGAGCCGGACGTGTCGACGATGTAGGCGAAGCGTGAGCCCTTCGCCTCGACGCCGAAGAACGACGCGCCGCCGCCGTCGCCCGCACCCCCGAGGTCCGCGCCCTCGCCGATGTCGCCGGCCCCGATGCCCAGGTCCTCGGGTGTGATCGCGAGCGTCTCGGTCGCGATCGCGTCGGCGTCGAGCGTCTCGGAGAGCGTCGACTCGGGGACATCCACCGGCGGCGTCTCGGGCACGATCGGCGTGCTCGGCTGCGGCAGGTCGCCGCTCAGCTGCGCCAGCTCGGCCTGCGAGACCACGGCGAACTCCACCGGCGCCGCCACGCCCTCGCCATCGCCGACGGGCCCGAAGAAGTTGATGTAGAGCGCGACGAGCAGGAAGACCGCGTGGGCCGCCATCGACACCGCCAGCCCCGCGAACGTCGCGTTCCGCAGCAGCCTCCACCGATCGCGCGAGGGCGATGCCCCCGGCGCGGTGGCGCTGGCGGACGAACCGGCCTGGCCGGCGTGGGATGGGGAGGTCTGGTCGGGCATGGTGGGCTGATCGCGTCGGCGTCCATGCGTGGACGCGGGCCTGGCCGCGAGTGTACCGGCGTGTGACGCACGGGCTTCGCTGGCGTTCCCGAAAGCGCGGGCGGTGGGCCCCGCCGACGGGCGGCCTGCAAAGGCCGATTCGGCACCGCCGGCTCATTGGTTCCGGCTCGCCGCCACCGCCGACGCGAGAAATGCGCCTGTTTCCCGCCCGGGTTTGACCGCGTGCCGCCGGGCCCGTTGAATGCTCGCCGACTCGGGTGGGTGGCCCGCTCGGCGCTCCAATGGGACGACACCCCCACCAACACCCGGCCCCATCCACGGCCCGGGCGATCGGGGAACGCGAAGGGCGGGCACATGGGCGATCAGCAATCGGCTGGCAACGGCAAGTTCAAGCGGGTTCTGCTCAAGCTCAGCGGCGAGTCGTTCTGCGCCCCGGGCGGCTTCGGCGTCGACCCCGAAGAGCTGGAAGTCATCGCCAAGGAAGTCGTCGAGGCGGCCCAGGTCGGTGCCCAGGTCGCCGTGGTCGTGGGCGGCGGCAACATCATCCGCGGCGCCGCCCTCGCCGCCGAGGGGCACATCCAGCAAGCGACCGCAGACTACATGGGCATGCTCGGCACGCTCATTAACGGCCTGGCCCTGGGCGAGAAGCTCAAAGCCCTCGGGCAAGACAGCCGGGTCATGAGCGCCATCGAGGTGCGTGCCGTCGCCGAGCCCTTCATCCGCGGCCGGGCGATCCGGCACATGGAGCTGGGCCGGGTCGTGGTGCTCGCCGCCGGCACAGGCAACCCCTTCTTCACCACCGACACCTGCGCCGCCCTCCGCGCCCGCGAGCTCGAGTGCGACGTGCTGCTCAAGGCGACCAAGGTCGACGGGGTCTACACCGCAGACCCCAAGACCGACCCGTCAGCCACGCGGTACGACACGCTGACCTTCTCCGACGCGCTCGAGCAAGGCCTCCGCGTGATGGACCTCACCGCCCTGGCGATGTGCCAAGAAAGCGGCATCCCCGTGGTCGTGTTCGACTTCAAGAAGACGGGTACGATCCGGCGTGTGATCGCCGGCGAGACCATCGGCACCACACTCAGCAAGCGGGACGATCAGCCGAGCTGACCGATCCACCACCAACCACGAGGCCCCACCCGCGGGCCTGCGCGTACGTCCGAAGGAGCGCCGCTACATGAGCCAAACCCCCGACGAGATCCTCCTCGAAGCCGAAGACTCCATGCAGAAGGCGATCGAGTACCTCACCCACGAGCTCCAGGGCGTCCGGACGGGCCGAGCCTCGACCGCGCTGCTCGAGTACGTGAAGGTCGACTACTACGGCTCGATGACCGATCTCAAGAGCCTCGCGGCCGTCAGCGTGCCCGAGCCCACGCAGCTGCTCATCAAGCCCTTCGACGCCGGCGCCGTCGGCGAGATCAAGAAGGCGATCGAGAACTCGGGCCTCGGGCTCAACCCGATGGTCGACGGCAAGGCGATCCGCGTGAACGTGCCCGCCCTCTCGGGCGACCGCCGCAAGCAGCTCGTCGCACACGTCAAGAAGGTGGGCGAGGAGCAGAAAGTCGTGCTCCGCAACACCCGCCGTGACGCGAACAAGCACGCCGACGCGCTCGGCAAGGACAAGACCGCCGGCATCCCCGAGGACGAGGTCGAGACCCTCAAGACCGAGATCCAAGACCTGCTCAAGAAGTACGAGTCGAAGATCACCGAGATGGTCGACGCCAAGGCCGAGGATGTCATGACCGTCTGATCCGCAGACGCACGTTTACACCGGGACCAAAGAAGAACACCCCGCCGGTTCGCCCGGCGGGGTGTTTTCGTTTGCGAGCACGCGACGTATCGCGTCAGCGGAAGATCAGCACGCGCGGGCTGGTGAGCAGCACCGGACGATCACGCATCAGGGCCATCGCGTTGATCCCGTCACGCACGGCGGGCCAGGCGTGAGGCCCGACCGCCTTCTCGATCATCGCCGCCAGCGGCAGCTCGATCGACACGGCCGGCGACTGGAGAATCCCGCCGAAAGACTCCTCCAGAAACTCCTCGAAGCCCTTGGGGCCGGGGTAGTCCATCACGTCGTATCGCGAGAGCCCCTGGGCCTCGGCCAGGTCGCCCACCGCGTCGGCAAGCGTGCCGATCTCGTCGATCATGTTGAGCTCGAGCGCATCAGTGCCGACGAAGATCCGCCCCTCGGCCGAGGTGCTCGGGTCGACTTCGGGCCGGGCCGTGGTCACGCGCGACACGAACTGCTCGTAGGTCTCGACCATCGCCTCACGAACGACTTTTCGCTCGGTCTCGTCCCAGGGAGCCGTGGCCGACATGATGCCCGCGATCGGCCCGCGCGAGCGCTCGACCACGTTGACATGGACCTTGTCCATGAGCCCGCCCGTCGCGAGCTTGCCGCCCACGACACCGATCGAGCCGACGATCGACGACGGGTTCGCGTAGATCTTCTCGCCGCCAACAGCAATGTAGTACCCGCCGGACGCGGCCATGTTGCCCACCGAGACCCACACGGGCTTGGTCTCCGCGAGCCGCTTGAGCCCCTGCCACATCACTTCGGAAGCGATCGCCGACCCGCCGGGCGAGTTCACGCGCACGACCACGCCCTTGATCAGCTCCTCGTCGCGGATCGTCTCGATCGTGTTGCGGATCGTTCGGCTGCCCACGCTGCCGCCCTGCCCGAGGAAGCCCGCGGGCTGGCTGTCGCCGTCCATGATGACGCCGTCGATGTGCAGCACCGCAATCGTCGGCCGTGTCGGCGTGTAGTCGGGCGTCGAGGACAGGATCGAGAACATCGCGAACGGGTTCGAGGTGTCGATCTGGCTCTCGGCACCCTCGGGCTCGACGTCGACCCACTCGATCTCCGAGCCATACTGCGCTTCGAGGTGGGCCTCAAGCAGCGGCAGGTCGACCGTCGCGTCGATCAGGCCCGACTCGATCGCGGCGTTGCCGCTGCCGAGAAACGCCCGCTTCATCGCCTCGTCGAGCTCAGCGCCCGACATGTCGCGGCCGGACATGATGTGCCCGCGCATCGTCTCGTACATGCTGTCGAGGAACGAGTTCAGGTGCGCGTCCCACGCGGGGCTCGGCTCGGCGTTCATGTACGCCTCGCTCGCGCCCTTGTAATCGCCGACCTGGATGTAGTCCGGCTCGATGCCCGCCCACGCGAACATGTCGGCCAGGTACATCTCCTCCATGTGCAGCCCGGTGAACAGCGTGGCGCCGCCGGACTGCATGATCGCCTCGTCCGCGAACGACGCGACCAGAATCTCCTGGCCCATGTAGAACTCGGCGAACACGTGGATCTTCTTGCCGGTCGCCCGGAAGTTGTTCATCGCCTGGCCGAGCTCTTCGATCTGCGCGGTGTTCAGCGCCGCGTCCTTCAGCCGCACGACCAGACCGTCCATCGAGCGATCGTCCGCGGCGTCGTCGATCGCGTCGATCACGCTGCGGAGGGTCGGCGACGTGTCGCCCATGAGCCACGCGAACGGGCTCGGCCGCTCGGTCAGCGCGCCCTCGAGCTGGAGCATGCCGATCTCGGCGCCGTGCGCCGCTGGCGCGCCCGCGCACACGGCGATCGCAGCACACACCCCTGCACCCCACCGACGACGACCAATCGCAAGACCCATGAAGACATCCTCCGAAGTAGAGACCTGACCTCGGGAGATCACCAACGCCGCGCGTGGCAGGACCGCCCCCCGGGGAA
>CAYQAD010000133.1:0-7343 GCA_964415125.1 uncultured Phycisphaeraceae bacterium
GTTCGGGGTTGTCCCAGTCCTCGGCCCGGCACACCCACGCCGCGTAGACGAAGGGCAGCCCCGTCAACTCGTGCCACGCCTCGCCCAGGTCCAGGGCGTGCGGGAACCGCTCGGGGTCCGGGGGATCGGTGACGACCTTGTCCCCGATCATCAGCGTCGCGTGCGGCTCGGGGGCGCCCGGCTGGCGGGGCACGCCCTCCCGGGCGTCGTAGTCGATCACCTCGGGCGTGATGCCGAAGCGCTCACGGAGGATCAGCTGCGCGAGGGCGACGGACGTGTGGCTGTCGGTATCGGCGTGCAGCGCGGTGATCTCGTTGAAGGGGCGATCCGAGTGCACGCGGACGGTCAGCGTGGGCCCGGCGCAGCCGATCATGCCCACGGGCAGCACGACCATGGGAACGGGCCCGCGCACGGCGTCGACGATCGAGGCCAAGCCGATGTCGGCCCGGCCGTCGATGAGCATGCCGGCGATGTGGGAGGGGGCGGCCGGCTCGACGGTCAGGCCGCGCACGCTCTCCAGCCCGTACACGAGCGGGGCGGTGTTGAGGTATCGCACGCATGCCACGTTCATCGGTCGCATCCCGCCAGCGTATCGCGGGCGCCCGTGCGGCAGATGCACCGCGGTAGACTCTGCCCATGCCCGACGCACCCAGCCGAACCGATCAACCGCCCCTCGTCGTCATCGGCGGCGGGGGGCACGGCTGCGTCGTCGTCGAGGCGGCACGGGCGGCGGGCTTCCTCGTCGCGGGCGTGCTCGATGATGACGACGACTGCGCGGTCGTCGCCGAACTCGGCGTCGAGCGGCTGGCTGGCCTCCACGACCACGACGCGATCGGCGACCACGCCTGGATCCTCGCCGTGGGCGATCTGAAGCTCCGCGCCCGCGCCCTCGACGCCGGGCTGCTCGCGCGCGATGGTGCCCGGTCGGTCGTTCATCCCGCAGCCGTGGTTGCGCCCTCGGCGGAGATTGGCGACGGCGCGTTCGTGGGCCCGCTCGCGCTGGTCCACGCGCGGGCCCGCGTGGGCAAGCACGCGATTGTCAACTCCGGCGCGATCGTCGAACACCACTGCCGCGTGGGGGCGAATGTGCACCTGGCACCGGGCGTGTCGATGGGTGGGCGGGCAACGGTCGACACCGACACGCTCATCGGCGTGGGGGCGAACGTGCTGCCCGGCGTGGTCGTCGGGCCCGGCGCAACGGTCGGCGCGGGCAGCGCGGTGCTGCACGATGTCGCGGGCGGCGAGCGCGTCGCGGGCGTGCCGGCACGGCCACTCTGGGGCGGGTGACGCTCCGGCCGCTCGGCACGGTCATCGAAGCGAGCGGGTCTATTCGTCGGCTGCGGTACGGTCGCGAAGCTCGCGGGCCCGGTCCAGCAGCTCGTCCTCGAAGACCTCGGGCTCGAGCACCGACTCGGGCACCGGCACCATGTCGAAGTGCCACTTGATGACGTTGTCCAGCCGGAGCGGCAGCAGCTCCGCGCCGAGATCGAAGGGCGGGTACTCCCACCACGGCGCGCTGGCGTCGCGGCTGGTCATCATCGTCTCGTAGCCCTCGAGCTCGAGCTGCACGTCGTACTCGCCGTGGTAGAGGAAGTTGGTCTCGAGCGGCGTGCGCCCGACGTCCACGTCGTTGAGACGCACGAGCGCCCCGGAGGGCTCGCTGGTGATCGAGATGCGTCGCTCGACGCAGCCCGCGAGCGAGGCTGTGATGCAGACACCTGCGACTGGTACGACTCGTCGTCTCATGACGGCTGGGCCTCGCGGTCGGCGGGCGCGGCCCGCGTAGGAAGGTCGTCGAACTCGTCGCCGCGGAAGAGCGACCCGAGATACACGCGCTTGACCAGCTCGTTGTTGATCAGCTCCCTCGGCGTGCCCTCGGCGAACTTCTTGCCCTCGTCGATGATGTACGACCGGTCGCACACACGCAGCGTCTGCTGCACGTTGTGGTCGGTGATGAGGCAGGCGATCCCGTCGTCGCTGAGCTTGCGCAGCTCGACCTGGAGGTCCTCCACCGCGATCGGGTCGATCCCCGAGAAGGGCTCGTCGAGCAGGATCAGCTTCGGCTCGGTGACGAGCGCCCGCGCAATCTCGAGCTTGCGTCGCTCGCCGCCCGAGCAGGTCCGGGCCGCTTGCTTGGCCTTGTGCGTCAGGCCGAACTGGGCGAGCAGCTCCGCGGCACGGCGCTTGCGCTCGCGCCGCTTCATCGGCAGCGTCTCGAGGATCGCCAGCAGGTTCTGCTCGCAGCTCATGCGTCCGAAGATGCTGGGCTCCTGCGAGAGGTAGCCCATCCCCCGGCGGGCGTGCTGGTACATGGGCATCCGCGTGACGTCGTGCCCGTCGAAGAAGACCCGTCCATCGTCGGCGTCGATCATGCCGATGGTCATGCGGAAGCTGGTGGTCTTGCCGGCGCCGTTGCGCCCGAGGAGCCCGACGATCTCGGCACGCTCGACTTGGAACGAGACGCCGTCGACCACCGTCCGGTCGCCGAAGCGTTTGCGCAGGTTGACCGCTTCGAGAAGGGGCATCGCGGCGATTGTAGTGGGGGCGGGAGCGGGCCGGTATCAGTGGGTGCGAGCGGGGCGTCGTGGGGGCTCAGGCCTGCCCGGGGCACTTGATGAACCGCAGGCACACCGGGTAGCGGTAGTAGTTACCCCGGCCTGCCTGGACCGACGCGATGATCAGCGCCGCAAGGTTCACGACCTGCAGCGGGACCAGCAGCACCAGCGACGCCCCGCATGTGAACACCGATCCGATGAGCAGCACGAAGCTCAGCACCAGCACCGAGATCTGGAAGTTCAGCGCCTCCCGACCGTGGTCGTCGACGAACGGGCTCTTCTCCTTGGTCGCCAGCCAGAGGATGATCGTGATGAGCAGGGGCACCGGGAAGCCGATGCCGCTGGAGAAGATCGCGATGAGCACGGCGATGAGCGTGCCCATGTGGATCCACCGCGCCGTTTCCCGCTCGCTGACGTCGGCGAGGGGATCGTGCATCGGATGGGCCGCCCCGGCGTGCGAGCCGCCGTAGGGCATCGCGCTCTCGGCCCACTCATCGCGCGTGCGATCGCCACGGCGCGGATTGTCATGCACATCGGCCAAAACAGCGGGCCCTCCCCTGAGACGCGCGGCGACACGGCGCCACACACCACCTTACTCGGAGGGTCGCCCGGGCGATTTCAGGTGCTGCCGTCCCGGGCCCTAGGGGCAGCCCGCGGACCAGAGGGTCAGGTAGAAGCTGAAGTCGGAGAGGTCGACGCTGCCGTCGGGGATGCCGTTGGCGGTGCCGGTGGTCGTCACGTCGGCCCGTGGGCTCGAGGCCGACCAGAGCGTCAGATAGAAGCTGAAGTCGCTCAGGTCGATCGCGCCATCGGGGATGCCGCTGGCCGAGCCGGTTTCGGTGACGTCGGCCGGCGAGCAGGCCTGGCAGACATCGAGCACGCCGTTGAAGTCCATGTCGAAGGCGGTGCCGTCGGCGAGGTCGCAGCCGTCGGCCCGGCCGTTGTTGTTGCAGTCGTCGAGGGTCTGGCACTCGTCGGGGATGCCGTCGGGCCGGGCCTGCGAGCCCGAGTCGGAGAGGAAGCTCTCGATGTGGGCAAACTCCGCAGCACCGAGGTTCTCGAAATTGCCGCCCGGGTGGAACGTGCTGCCGCCGGCAAACTCGGCCAGGCGGGTCCGGCCCTTGCCGCGGATGTCGGGCCCGAACTGGCCCGTGCCGTCCTCGGCGTGGCACGAGGCGCAGTTGGTCGCGAAGATCTGCGCACCCATGACGGGATCGCCCAGCGGCCCGCCGTCGCAGTCCTCGGCCAAGCCGAACGCGACCTCGCACTTGTCGTCGATCGAGTTGCTGTTGCAATCGTCGATGCCCGCGTCGGGCACGATCTTGTAGACCACGCCGTTCTGAGAGCAGATGTACATCTCGCCGAATGCGTCGCTGCCGAAGGACACGATGTTGTTGAGCGTGATGCCGCTGTTGCTCTCGAGCTCCTGGTCGACGCGGACGTTCTCGGTGACGACCGCGCCGTCGTACCGCAGCTTCCAGACCTTGTCGGAGCAGTAGTCGGCGTAGAAGTAGGTGCCGTTGAGCTCGGGCATCGCGCAGCCGCGGTAGACCTGCCCGCCCGTGATCGAGCAGTCGCCGCCGAATCCCGTGTTGACGTAGACCTGGATCGGCATCTCGAGGTTGCCCGCGGTGCAGGAGCAGCCGGAGAGCCCCGTGCACACGTCGCCCTCCATGCAGCGCCAGCCGAAGTTCATGCCGCCGCCCGAGCCGAAGGGCACGAAGTTGATCTCCTCGCGCGCGTTCTGCCCGACGTCGGCGATGAACAGGTCGCCGGTGACACGGTCGAAGTTGCAGCGCCAGGCGTTGCGCAGGCCGTAGGCCCAGATCTCGTCGTCGCCGGTGATGCCCACGAAGGGGTTGTCGGCCGGGATCGCGTAGTTGCGGTTCGCGTCGCTCGGGAAGTCGTCGCCGTCGACGTCGATGCGGAGCATCTTGCCGAGCAGCTGGTTGGTGATGTCCTGGGCGCGGTTGCCCGGGTCGTTGGCCGAGCCGCCGTCGCCGATGGAGATGTAGAGCAGGCCGTCGAAGGGCCCGAACTCCATCCAGCCGCCGTTGTGGTTGGTGAAGGGCTGCGGGATGTTGAGGACGTTCACCGCCGAGGAGGGATCGACGAGGTTCGGGTTGTTCGCGTCGCGCGTGTATCGGCGGATCTGCGTGGAGCGGTTGGGTAGCGTGTAGTTGATGTACACGTAGCCGTTGTTCTCGTAGTCGGGGTGGAAGGCGAAGCCGAGTAGGCCCTGCTCGGAGTTCGTGCTCACGCCGGTCTGCGAGAGGAAGGGCGTCGGGAGGACGTTGCCGGTCGCCAGGTCGAGGATGCGGACCCGGCCGGTGCTGCCGCTGCGCTGCTCGACGATGAAAATGCGGTCGAAGTCGCCCGGCGCGTGGGTGACCATCAGCGGGCGGGCGAGGCCCGTCGCGACGGTCTCCAGGGAGAGCGCCTGCGCCTCGGCCCGATCGGCAAAGCCCATCGACGAGACACCAGCGGCGAGCAACAGCGAACCGATCGAACGTACCAGGCGCATCAGGCATATCTCCCAGAGCCGGCGCGACGCCCCCTCCACACAGCGGGTCCCCGGCGGCTGGCCAGCCTAACGACCTCCCCGTCCAGAATCACGCCCGATCTCGCACGACCTCGGCCCGCCCGAACGAGAAACCGCCCCGATCGCGTTGTGTATCGCTCGGGGCGGTTCAGATCTGCTCGATCCGGGGTGTCCAGGTCGCGGTGACGACTGACCAGCCGCCGCTCACGGGCAGCCGGCGGACCAGAGTGTCAGGTAGAAGCTGAAGTCCGAGAGGTCCACGCTGTTATCGGGGATGCCGTTTGAGGTGCCGGTCGTCGTGACGTCGGCGATCGGCGAGCCGGCGGACCAGAGCGTGAGGTAGAAGCTGAAGTCGCTCAGGTCGACGGTGCCGTCGGGCAGGCCGTTGGACGTGCCGGTGGTGGTCACGTCGGCGACGCACGCCGGCGTGCCGTTGATCGCGAAGGGCACGTCCGACGTATCGAAGCCCACGTTGCTGTCGGCATCGCTCGCCGCGACGCGCACCAGCGCCTCGGACGCGAAGACATCGGGCACGGTCCACTGGAACGAGCCGTTGCGGGCGCCGCCCGTGCTGATCGCCGACCAGGTCTGCCCGTTGTCGGTCGAGAGCTCCAGATCAACGGCGGTGACCGCGACATCGTCGTCGGAGATCCACGCGAGCTCGACCGAGTCGCCTGGGTTGAAGGCCGTGCCGTCGTTGGTCGTGCGCAGGTAGGCCGTCGGCGTCGCGCCGCCGAGGTTCTCGGGCACGTGCTTGCTGATGCAGTGCATCACGCCCGCGGACGTCACGATCGCCTGGCAGTTGATGTCCACGATCGTCTTGTCCGGGAAGACGTTCGCCCACGCCGAGAGCGCCTGCTGGTTGTAGCCGGCGCCGACGATCGTGCTGTTGGTGTACGTCGGCACGAGCACGATGTCGTTGCAGATCACCACGTTGGTGTAGGTGTAGTGCGTGCCGAAGACCGAGCGGGCCGGCACGCGCGTGACCTGGAAACCCCGGCTTGCGAAGTCCGCGGCCGCGGCGTCGCACACCTGGTCCTGAATCGTCCCGCTCTGGGCCGGCCAATCACTGATGACCACCTTGTCATCGGCGCACATCTGCATCCACATGTCGATGTGCTGCGTCGAGTCGACCGACTGCGGCAGCGCGTCCTCGAGCGTCGTCACAAGCCCCCAGTACGCCTGCCAGATGTCGATGATCTCCTGGCCGGTGAGCGAGGGGTTCTCGTCCTCGATGAGCACGGTCGCGTGCCCGTTGCCCGCCAGGTCGTTGTGGTAGTTGCCGCCGCCGTGGACGAGGGGCATGTCGTAGTACAAGTGGCCGCGCTCGTTCGCGTAGTCGCTCGGCGTGGAGTTGTCGCTCGGGCGCGGGCGGTTGTAGGTGTGGTCGACCGCCGCGCGCACGCCGCCCTCGCGGATGTACTGCGGGCCGTAGTCGCGGATCCAGATCGTGTCGGTCGTCTTGATCGGCGTGAAGACGCGCGCGTTGTCGGCGCCCGCCGAGATGAGTGTGCTGCGCACCGAGCTCGCCTCGCCCGACGTGTCGCAGTAGATCCACACGTCCGCATCGCCCTGCGTCGTGATCGCCACGGCCATGTCGCGCAGGATGTTCTTCCATGACGTGGGGCCCTCCCACGCGAGGATGATTGCTTCCATCGGCTCGTACTCGGCGATCGCCTCGACGGGGCCGGCCGGCGGGGCCGTCGCCCGGCTCGTTGCCGGCACGGTGATCGGCGCCTCGGCGACGAGCGCCGCCTCGGCGGGTGTGAGGTTCCGAGGGATCGCCGAGCCCTCGGGGTAGAGCCCCGCCGAGGCCTGGGCAACGCACGCCGTCGTTCCCGCTGCCACCACAACCATCGCCGCTGCACGCATGCCAAAGCTCCCTACCGCGCTCTTCGCGCCGTGTGCAATAAAAATGCCCCCGGCGGAAGATACCCGCCGGGGGCTCGATTTCCAACGTGTTTGCCCCATCGGCCGCCGGACGCCTTACGCGTGGATGACACGTCCTTCGGAGGCCATCGCGGCCTCGTGGACGCTCTCGTGCATCGTCGGGTGCGCGTGGATCGTCACGATCAGTTCCTCGGTCGTCGCCTCGAGGCGGCGCGCCAGGCTCAGCTCGGCGATCAGCTCGGTCGCCTGGTCGCCCATGATGTGCGCGCCCAGCACCTCGCCCCGCGGCAATCCCCGGATGATCTTCACGAAGCCCTCCGTGTGCGCACTGGCGATCGCCTTGCCCAGCGCGCTGA
>CAYQAD010000134.1:0-7233 GCA_964415125.1 uncultured Phycisphaeraceae bacterium
CCCGCCGAGGAAGACGTGGCACAGGGCGGTGAACCGCTTGGTGAACGAATACGCCGCGATCCACGCGAGCACGGGCAGCGCGAGCAGCACCGGCCACCAGTTGCCGAGTGCCACGCCGAAGCCCGCCGCCGCGAGAACAAACAGCGCCGCACACCCGATGGTCACGCGGAGCGCATCACGCACGGGCAGCTCGCCCGAGGCCACGACGCGCCGGGCGGTGCGCGGGTTGGCCGCGTCGAACTCCCGATCGGCGAGGCGGTTGACGAGCATCGCCCAGGTGCGCGCAAGCACCATGCACACGAGCACGAGCGCGAGGGTGATCGCGATGTCAAGGGTCGGCTGCTGCGCGAGCCCGGCGAGGAAGACCGCGAGCAGCGCGAAGGGCAGGGCGAAGACGGTGTGGGCGAGCTTGATATCGCGCGCGACGAGCGACAGCACACGGCCGAGGCCGGCGTGCTCTGTCTGCGTGCTCGCGACGCGGTCACCCACGCACAGACGGTAGTGCGCCGCGGGCGATCACGGGCAGCCGGCGGACCAAAGCGTGAGGTAATACGAGAAGTCCGAGAGGTCGACCGCGCCGTCGGGAATGCCCGAGGCGATGCCCGTGGAGGTCAGGTCGGCGGCGATGTCGGCCTGCATCCAGATGCCCAGGTATGCGCTGAAGTCCGCGAGCGTGATCGCCCCGTCGGGCGCGCCGCCCTCGGGGCCCGTCAGGTCGGCGCGGGAGCACGCGAGACTTGCGGCGGTGCCGTGGACCGTCAGGGTGAAGCCCGACCAGGTCGTGGTGAAGTCGGCCTGCTCATCGGAGATCGCGACGGTCCAGGTGCCCCCCGAGTCTTCGCCCCACTGGCGGACGCTGGTGAAGAGGCGCTGGGCGTAGTTGTTGCCGTTGTCGGCCAGTCTCGGCGTGGCGAATCGGCTGACGGTGCCCGCGGGGCTGGTCATGGTGATGCGCAGGTCGCCCTGCCAGCCGCTGTCGATGTCGAGCTGGAGCTCGACGTGCTCGAGCGTGATGCCGGCGGGCATGTCGATCGTGCGCACGGTCGCCTGCTGGTCGTTGTCGGGCAGCGTGATCGAGCCGCCGAACTCGGCCTCGACGGTCTGGCTGGTGGCGGGGGCGACGGGGGTCCACGTCGCGGCGAGTGCCGTGGCTGCACCGGCGTCGATCGCGCCGAAGCCGTTGTGCGTGTGCACCATGCGTCCCGCGCCGGTGGTCGTCCAGCCCTCGCTGGCGCTGTCGACCACGCGGGCCGACTCGACCAGCACGTGCTGCACGTCGCGCCATGTGAGGGACGGATTGGCCTCGAGCATCAGCGCGATGACGCCCGATGCGAGCGGCGCCGCGGCGCTGGTGCCGCCGAAGCTGCTGTTGTAGCCGTTCTCGCCGCCGGTGCTGGTCACGGGCACGTTGCGATCGCGGCGGTCGCCGGAGCTGTGGGTCGCGACGAGCACGCCCGAGGAGGGCTCGGCGTAGTTCGCGTGGTTGTCGTCGTCGTCGATCGCGTTGACCGCGATCGTGAATCGGCTGGAGGCGTAGGGGTCGTAGTCGCCGCGGTCGTCGTTCTCGCCGCCGTTGCCCGCGGCCCATACGAAGATCGTGCCGAGCCCGCCCCGGCCCTCGCGGGTGGCCTGCGCGAGCGCGTCGAGCTCGATGGACGACGCGACGTGTCCTGTGGCGTCGTCGGGTGGGCCGAAGGAGTTGTTCTTGATGTCGATCGCGTCGATCGCGTGGAGGAAGGCCGCGGCCGTCTCCTCGTCGGTGCCGAAGTAGAGCTCGGCGAGGTCGGCCTGGTGGGCGGCGCCGGCGATGCCGATCCCGTTGTCACCCTTCGCCGCGGCGATGCCGGCCACCGAGGTGCCGTGGCTCGTGAACTGCACGGGTGCCTGCGACAGGTCGGCGCGGAAGTTCGGCGCGAGGTCCTCGTGCGTGCGCGAGAAGCCCGCCTCGACGATCCCGATCTGCACGCCCGCGCCGGTCAGCCCCTGGGCCCACGCGGCGTCGACGTTCGCATCGACCAGCGCCTCGGCCGGATCGGTGTTGCGCAGGTACCACTGGTTCGCCAGTAGCGGGTCGTTGGGAATCGTGCGGAGCGACCAGGGCCGCTGCGTCGCGACGGTCGCGTGCGTGACGCCCGGCTTCGCGTCGAGCACCTCGGCGAGACGCACCGCGTCGTCCACGCTCGCGGCACGGACAATCAGCCAGCCATCGGCCGCCGCGCGGCGGACGCGCACGTCTCCAAGCCCGGCATCCGCCGCTGCGGCGCGCACGGTCTCGGCGTTTGCGAGGCCCGTGCCGTCGGTACGCACCATCACGCGGGAGAGCATCCACCAGCCGCGCTGCGTGTCGACCGGCCGGCCCATCTCCCGCAGCCCCCACGTCACGCGAGCGGCCCGCGACATCGCCGCATCGGGCTGATCGATCACGAACGCGTCGCCGGTCGGCAGCTCGCGCACGGGCTGGGCAACCGCCGAGCCGGCCGCGAGTGCGAGCACGAGCGCCGCGCCGCGGCTGGGCGTGGTCGGGCGCGGGGTGTTGGTGGCAATGGGCATGGGGAAACACAACCTCTGCGTGGAGACGCTCATCGTCGGCATATTCGACCGGGCGGTCCGGGCAAGTCGCCCGCCAGCACGGCTGGCGCGCGAGCGTGCGTGGGACGCGAGCAGGCCGAGGTCCGAAAACCCACCGAACGCGGCGGAGACGCCGCGCGGAACAACACCCAGCGATACGACCGCCTGGGGCCGATGGGTGCAGCGCAATCGGCCAGACGCGTCGGATAGTCTCGCGGGCATGGGTGAATCACGCAGGGCCTCGCACAGCAATTCGAACGCCGCCGCGCACGCCACCTCGCGGACCGACGCCCAGCGGCTGGCGGACCTGCTCTCGGCGGGCCACCGGCTTGTCACGATCCACACCGCCGAGGAGGGCGAGGCCGTGGAGGCCGTGCTCGACGCGGCCCACGGCGCCCGCATGCCCTGCTACCGCTGGACCCGCACCGATGGCCTGGGCGACGCCTCGCTCGCCACCGGCCCGGCCGACGAGCAGACGGCCCGGCCGGAAGCGGCCCTCGCGGCGATCCGCAACCTGCCGCAGGCGGCGGTCTTCGTCATGTGCGACCTGCTCCCGCATCTGAGCGACCCGCTCGCGTTGCGTGCGGCCCGCGATGCGCTCACGCACGTCTCGCTCATGGGCGGGCATCTGGTGCTGGTCGACGCCTCGGGCGACCTGCCGCTGCCCCTGGTCACGCACGCCTCGGCCTTCGAGCTCTCGATGCCCGATCGCGAGGAGCTCGAGCAGATCGCCAAGTCGACCTTGCGCTCTTTTCAAAGCGGCGGCGGGCTCAACATCGACCTGCGCAAGAGCGCGTGGGGGGCGCTCGTGGACAACCTCGCGGGCTTGAGCCGTCGCCACGCGCGGCAGCTGGTGGGCGAGGTCGTCGCGGTCGATCGCGCGCTCAACGACGACGACGTAGACCACCTCGTGGAGCGGAAGCGCGAGCTGCTGTCGAGCAGCGGGCCGCTCGAGTTCGTGCGCGCACCCACGAGCATGGACGCCATCGGCGGCATGGCGAACCTCAAGCGCTGGCTCGCCGAGCGGGCGCGGAGCTTCGACGACAGCGCCGAGGCGTTCGGCATCACCCCGCCGCGGGGTGTGCTCTTGCTCGGCGTGCAGGGCGCGGGCAAGAGCTTGTGCGCCAAGGCGATCGCGACGGCCTGGCGCCGGCCCCTGCTCCGGCTCGACGCGGGCGGGCTGTACGACCGGTACGTCGGCGAGAGCGAGAAGCGCCTGCGCGACGCGCTGCACCAGGCCGAGCGCATGTCGCCGGTGGTCTTGTGGATCGACGAGATCGAGAAGGCGTTCGCGTCGGCCGCGGCGCAGTCGACCGACGGGGGCTTGTCCAAGCGGATGTTCGGCGCGCTGCTCACGTGGATGCAGGACCACCGCGAGCCGGTCTTCCTCGTCGCGACCGCCAACGACATCGCCGCGCTGCCACCCGAGCTGATCCGCAAGGGCAGGTTCGACGAGATCTTCTTCGTCGACCTGCCGGGCGACGCGGCGCGACGGCAGATCTGGAAGGTCCACCTCGAGAGCCGCGGCCGAGACATCGAGCACTTCGACCTCGACGCGCTGGTCGCCGCGAGCGCGGGCTACAGCGGTGCGGAGATCGAGCAGGCGGTGCTCGGCGCGCTGCACCGCGCCTTCGCCGAGGGCCGCGAGCCCGACACGGCGATGCTCGCAGAGGTCACGCGCGCAAGCCCGCCCCTGAGCGTGACGATGCAGGAGAAGATCGCCGAGCTGCGCCAGTGGGCCGCAGGGCGATGCGTGCCGGCGGAGTGATCGGAAGCGTTGGCACGGCTCAGGGGCGGCCGATGGTCTCGCCGCGGACGACCGAGTCGAGCTGACGCCGAATGCTCTCGGCGTCGCGCAGCCGGCCCGCGCGCTCGAGGGCCGACGCGTACGCGCCGCCGACGCGGTACCAGTTCGAGCTCCGGACGAAAAGGACTCCGCCGGGCGAGGGCCGTGGGATGCGTCGCCACGCGTCGCCCAGTGCGCTGTCGACCATGTCACCCCGCCCGGACACGCGGAGCATCCGCGCCATCGCGAGGGCCGCGTGCACGACCGCCTGCCCGTCGTCGACATGGTCGCGGAGGATCGTCTCGTACATCATCCACGCGCGGTGCTGGTCGCCGGCGTCGCTCCACGCCTGGGCCTCGCTCAGCCGGGCCTCGGCGGTGATCATGGGCCACGTGCGCATCCGCTTGGCGACCCACGCCCAGAGCTGGGCCCGATCCTGGGCATTGGGCATGCCGGCGATGATGGCGCGGATCTGGTCGAGGGCGAAGTACGGGCTCTCTCGGCCCGCGATGTTCAACGCGGCGGCCGACCAACCGCGTCGCTCGCGCACGCTTGCCTCGGGCCCCTCGAACACCCGCCTCGCCAGGGCCCAGGCGTCGCGCGTGCCCGCGTTGACGCCGAGCGACTCGCGGGCGAGTTGAAGGGCACCATCGACGCCCACCGGGCGCGGGGCGCGGAGCAGCCTGGCGACCTCGGCCGGTGCCGGGGGCGGCGGCGTGCCCTCGAGGACAAAGGCTGCGCCGTCCGCGAGGGCCTGGGCGTGCTCGCGCTCGCTGCGCGGCGCCGCGTCGAAGGCGAGCCGGATGGCGAGCTCGTCGGAGCTGATGACCTCGCCGGATTGGGGATCATCGAGCACGCCGCGGAGCTTCTCGTACTCGTCGTATCGGCCCTCGTCGAAGTTCCACCGGAGCGTGTTGCCGCGGCGCTCGACGAAGCCGACCCAGCAGTGCCCGCTCTCGGAGCCGCGCCCGGTGATGGAGACGGTGGGCACGCCGATCGATTTCCCCGCGTGCTCGGCGTAGTAGGCCTGGTCGACGCAGACCCCCCCGAAGCGCGCGATGTTCGGCAGCGAGAAGCCCTCTTCCGTGATGCGTTTGGGCGTGCCCTGCTTGAGGTGGCGGGTGTCGTAGTTGATCTGGTGGTACCGGTCGCCGATCTTGCGATCGCCGCGGTGCTTGCCCATCGCCCAGCGGAGCTCGGAGACGGGCGCCGCCGCGTCGACGACGTAGACCAGCATGCCCGGCGGCGTGCCGGCCACGCCCCACAGCGTGTCGCGGTCGTGCGACACCAGATAGCCGAACACGTCCAGCGCCTCGGGCCCGACGACCGCGTTCTCGTTGACCCGGCGCGACACGACGCCGGCGTCGTGCACCACGCAGAGCGCCGCGGCAAGGTTCGCGTATCGGCCGACCTGCTTCGTGCCGTGCGCTTCGAGCACGTCCAGCAGCAGGCGGTATGCCGCGTCGACGTCGTCGCGCTCGCCGATCTGGAAGGCAAGCGCGCGGACCGCGCCGGGCACCTCGCGTCGCGCCGAGATCACCGCGCGTCGCTCGGCCGGACCGAGCTGGGCGAGCTGGCCGGTCAACCTCGCCAGAAACGCCGCTTCGCGCCAGGCGTCGTCATCCGACGCGGTGCCGTGAAACGCCACCGCCGCAAGCACCTCACGCGCCCGAGCCTCGGCAGCGACCGCGTCGAGATCGTCCTCGAGCGCCGCCAGGATGCCGATGTGCTGGGCGTGGACCCACGCGCCGAGACGATCGCGTGCCGAGGCGCTGGGCGCCGCGAGCATGAAGAGAAATGCGATGAAGATCGCACGGAACATTCGGTCAATGTAAGGCACAGCGGCCCGATCGCCAAGACCGCGTTGTCCCGTCGATCCGGGCGCTCGGCTGAAGAGGCGGGCGTGGGGCGTGCTGGCGGAGCGGGGTGTGACTCACGCTTCAGGCGATCTGGCTGAGGATTGAGCGATCGGTGATTGCGTCGTCCGCGGCGAGCAGGAACGCCTTGCTCAGGATGACCGCGAGCGTGCGGTCGCCCTCGAAGGGAAGGGCGAGCGAGGCGACCGACTTCGATTCCATCGACGCGCTCGGGATGATGCAGAGGTACTGGTCGTTGGGCTCCATGAGGATGTTGCCGCTGCCGAGGTGGATCTTGTACGTCCGGCGGGTTCCGCGGACGATCAGGAATCGTTCGGCGACGGTGCAGACGTCCGCGATCTTGAGGCGCGGGACGAGCCGCGCGAGCAGGTCGCGGCGCGTCTCGGCTGTTCCCGACAGATCGCCGAACGAGTACTCGGTCCAGTATTCGGCGAAGTGCCCGCCGGGCCCGCCGTCGTGCCACTCTGGGTTGTTGCCCACGCTGCCGACGCCGACGAACAGGTCGACATCCCGCAGCACCTCGCTCAGAACGATCGGCGGCACGCGGTCGAGCGGGAGCGGGGGCAGGAGCTCGGCCAAGCCCTCGGGGCCGCGCGAGTGGTACCCGCCGCCGCCCGCGTGGGCGGTGGTCGTCGCAGCATCGCGCGTGTAGAAGCGCACCTGGTCGGTCGCGAGGAAGCGGAAGGCGCCCGACTCGAGCACGAACTCGGGCACCCAGTCGTCGCCGACGCCCTCGACCCAGAACTCGGCGCGCAGACTCCAGGCGGCGAGCGTGCGCGTCGGGGGCGGGTACTCGTCGTCGACCATCAGCCGGAGTCGCGCCTTCCAGCCGCGCTGGGCGGCGAGCGCGTTGGTCTGGTGCTGACGCAGCACGTGCGCCGCGAAGCGGTTCGAATAGGTCTCCGTCCGCCGCTCGGCGTCGGTGAGCAGATAGACCTCGCGGTGGGCCTGCTTGAAGGGCTGTTGGATGCCGCGCGACTCGTAGAACTCGCGCCACGCCAG
>CAYQAD010000135.1:0-5077 GCA_964415125.1 uncultured Phycisphaeraceae bacterium
CGCTCCCCGCGCTCACCCTCCCCGAGATCCCGACACGCCGCACGCTCCGCGTCTGCGCGCTGTTCGGCTTGGGCGTCGAGGTGGGCGATGCCGACGAGGGCGGTGCGCGCGCCACGCGCAACGCCGCCCGCCTGCGCGATCGGCTCGCTCCGGGCCGGGTCGTGCTGGTGACCGGCCCGAGCGGGTCGGGCAAGTCTCGCATGGTGCGCTCGCTCATCACCGCGATCGCGCGCGACCCCGGGGCCGCGTGCGTCCGGCCGCGCGCGCTCGGATCAACGCTCTGCCAGCCGGGCGCAAGCGTGGTCGACGCGATCAAGGGCGACCTCGAGCGGTCGCTCGGCGTGCTCGCCTCGGCCGGCCTCGCCGACGCCCGCGTCCTGACGACGCCGGCCCACCTGCTCTCCGACGGCCAGCAGCAGCGCCTCGCGCTCGCCATCGCGATCGATCGCGCCGAGCGGCTGCTCGCGCTCGGCCGGCGCGTCGTGCTCGTCGCCGACGAGTTCGCGATGGCCCTCGACGCGCACACCGCGCAGAGTGTGGCCCACGCCGCGGGGCGCTGGGCGCGGCGGTCGGGCGCGGCGCTCGTGGTTGCCGCCGCACGCGAGGACATCGCCGGGCACCTTGCGCCGGACTGTGTCTGCGCCTGCACGCTCGAGGGCGACGCGCGGTTCGGCGTGGCGGGTGAGCACCCATGATCGAGATCGAGCCCGCACGCCTCGACGATTACCGCGCGCTGGCGCGGTTCCACTACCGCGGCGGCGAGCCGGCGACGCGCAACATGGCCGGCGGCATGCTGCGCGCGCGCATCGACAGCACCCTCGCGGGCGTGCTGGTCGTCTCCATGCCCACGCTCAACGGCGCGTGGCGCGATCTCGCCTGGCCCGGCCGATACACCGCGGGCAGCAAGCGCGAGCTCGCTCGGCGGATCAACGCGGAGCTTCGCTGCATCAGCCGGGTCGTGGTCGACCCGCGCTTCCGCGCACGGGGCGTCGCGACGGCGCTGGTGCGTCACTACCTCGCGCAACCGATCACGCGGTGCACCGAGGCGGTCGCCGCGATGGGTGCTGCGTGCCCCTTCTTTGAGCGCGCGGGCATGGTCGCGTACCGCCCGCCGCCGAGCCCCAAAGACCAGCGCTTCGCCGACGCGCTCGCGCACCTTGGTATTGATCCGACGGACCTGATCGTCGCGGCTCGGGCCGAGGCACTCTGCGAGCGTCACCCGCTTCTCGTGCGCGAGCTCCGCGTCTGGGCGGGCTCGGGCAAGACCGACCGCGCGATCGCCCGCGCCGAACCCGCACGCCTCGCGGCCCGTGCGGCGGGCGCCGCGATCTTCCCGACAACCCGGTACGCGTACACCGCGTCCCTCAAAGACCACAACGAAAGGCTCTGAACGATGTCGATGTCACAGACGCATGAACACGAGGGCCCGGCGGCGCCCGCGGTGGTCGAGGCGCCTGATGCCCTGCCGCAGGCGCTGGTCTTCTTTGTCACGGTCGCCGACCGCGTGCGCGTGCTGCGTGCGCTCAAGGCGATCGACACGAATCGTGACGCGGCGCTGCTCAAGGCGCTCGGCGTGCGGGGGGATGCGGCCGGCGAGTAGAGAGCACGCGGCGGTCGGCATGGGCGGGTGGGGCAGAGGTCTCGTGGTGGTGGGACGCGGCTGGATCGCGGGGAAGGCAAGTGGGGGACGTGGAAGAGGACAAGACGACCAGCGACGCGCCGGGCGCGTCGCTGAAGACGCCGCATGACCGTGCGGCATTGCGGGGTTGGCTTCGAGAGGTGCTGGGCGTGAGCGTGCCGGACCAGGTGCGCGCCGGGTATCAATCCCCCTTGGACTATCTCGAGCACGCGTTCTTCGAGGGGCACGCCGAGCTGCCGGCCGACGAGCGTGAGTCCACGCGGCCCGCCGACACCGTGGTCTGGGCGAGCCGGGGCGGTGGCAAGACGTTCCTCGGCGCGGTCGCGACGGCGCTGGACATGGTCTTCAAGCCCGGCATCGAGATCCGCATCTTGGGCGGCTCGAAGGACCAGTCGGCGCGCATGTTCGCGCACCTGCGCGCGCTCTTCGAGAAGCCCGCGCTCGCGTCGTATGTGAACGGCAAGATCAGGTCGGGGGCGATCGAGCTGGTCAATGGCTCGAGGTGCGAGATCCTCGCGCAGAGCCAGGCGTCCGTCCGCGGCACGCGCGTGCAGAAGCTCCGGTGCGACGAGGTCGAGCTCTTCAAGCCCGAGGTCCTCGACGCGGCCCAGCTCACGACCCGATCGGCGACCATCACGGTGGAGGGCCACCCGATCACCGTCCGCGGCAGCGTCGAGTGCTTCTCGACCATGCACATTCCCTACGGCAACATGCACAGGCTCATCGAGCAATGCCGGTCGGGCAGCCGGAGGCTGTTCAAGTGGTCGGTCATCGACGTGCTCGAGCGCTGCGGCGACGCGTACGCGTGCGAGCGCTGCCCGCTGCATCCCGCGTGCAAGGGGCGGGCGAAGCAGATGGGGCGCGACGAGTCGGGGCACGTGCGCGTGGCCGATGCGCTGGCGATGCAGCAGCGTGTGGGCGCCGCCCAGTGGGAGGCCGAGATGCTCTGCGATCGGCCGAGCCGGGCGAGCGCGGTGCTGCCCGAGTTCGACGAGCGCGTGCACGTGGTCGAGTCGGTCCCCGAGAGCGCGGCTGCGGCCGACGGCGGCTGGACGTGGATCGCGGGGATGGACTTCGGCCTGCGCACGTGCGCGGTGCTCTGGGCGGGTGTCGATCCGGGCGGCGCGGTCTGGGTCATCCGCGAGCGCATCACCCAGCAGGAGCTGTTGGACACGCACGCCAGCGCTCTGCGCGATGGGCCGCCGATGATCGACTGGGTCGGCGTCGATCCGGCCGGGCGGGCGCGGAGCGACCAGACGGGCTTGTCGGCGATGGCGGTGCTCCGCCGCGCTGGGCTGACGGTGCGGGAGCGACGGGTGCGCCTCGACGAGGGGCTGATGCTGCTGCGTGCCCGGCTGAGGCCCGCCGATGGCAGCGGGCCGAGGCTGTACATCGCAGCAAGCTGCACCGAGCTGTGCCGAGCCCTCGCGTCATACCGCTATCCGGACGATCCCAGCGCCACGCACCCGCTCAAGGACGGGCCCGACCACGCGATCGACGCGCTGCGGTACATGGTCCAGAACCTCGACCTGCACGGCCGAACCCGCTCGGGGAACTACCTGAATCGCTGAGACTGAATCGCTGAGATGCCTCGGAACGCCTCGCCTAGTCCGGCATCGGCGCGATGATCGGCAGCACAAGCTCGACGACCACGTACAGCCCGATCCCGATCGCGGCGATCGCCACGATGATCTGCGCCGCCTGCAACAGCACCAGCCGCGGGTAGCGCTTCATGGTCGGCAGCCGCACCGCCCGGTACGCCATCGAGATGAACAGCGCCATCGGCACGAGCAGCAGGTACGACGCCGCGTGCCCCATGGGCAGCGGGTCGATGATCGGTCGCCAGGCGAGCACTGTGTCGATCACGGCGAGCCGACCCCACTTCCAGTCGAGTTTCCAGCCGAGCCGCCCGCCTCGTCATCGGGCACGGAGCGCCCGCCGGGGAAGCCCGCGTCGATGATGACGATGAGGTTGAGCATGCCCGCGATGGTGACGAAGAGCATGCCGAGCTCGTTGGACCGACCCACACCCTTGGTGCTGGGCTTCGCGTCGCCGGGCTCGGCCGCGCGCCACACGGGCAGGCCTTCGGCGTTGAAGTCCCGCGCCTCGCCGGGCAGTGCCGAGCGCAGGGCCCGCGCCGGGTCGCGCGTGAGCAGGTCCTGGTCGTACGCCTTGAAGTGGTTCTGGTGGACGTAGTCGATGCCGAACGCCACGGGCCCGAGCAGGGCTTGGCCGAGGAACCAGACGCGGTCCTCGCGTCGGTCGACCGAGTCGATGCCGCCGACGAGCAGCCCGGTGAGCACCAGCCCGAGGACGCCGACGGCGATGCACACGCCGCGCAGCCGCTCGCCCAGCACGACGTGCCCGAGCCCGGGCAGCGCGATCGCCGCCAGCCCCGCGATGGGGTTGAAGCCCACGGGCGTGGTGGGGTGCGGCGTGCTGGCTTGGGATGCGGTCACGGGTGGTTGGTCGTCCGGGTGCGGGCGTCGGAGTGTGGGTGCGCGAGTGCGGGACCGGGCGGATGAGGTCTTGTCCCCAACCGCGAGGCCGGGTGTCTTGCCCCGGGTGTGCATCGGTGCGCACAGGGGGCGGTGCGGAGTCTACACCCCCGCCCGGCGCGGGCTCGGCCCGGGGCGGTGCGGAATGCGGCGCACGGATATTGACACCGCGGCAAACGCATGTATTGTGCCGCCGCCGTGGCGATGCATGCCGATGTGTGCCGATGCGAGGTCAGGCATGCAGCGTCCCGGTGCGAGCGTCGGCGTGGGTCGCCCGATCGCTCGGGGTGCGCTGGCAGGCGCTCCCGGATGCGCACGAAAGGTTTCCGTCATGGCCACGCTCACCGCCCACTCGTCGACCGCCCCGTCGGCCGTCCTGTCGCCCGCAACCGATGCCCTCGAGGCCGGGTCGCTGTCGCACCCCGGCGCGACGGTGTTCACGCTGCTCGATCCCGCGCTGCTGCCGCAGGCGTTGCTCGCGCCGGGTGGCGCGATCGCGAGCCCGGGCACCAGTCTGGGCATCACTCTGGGCATCACTCTGGGCGCCAAGCCGGACCCGATGGGATCGGCCGGCCTCGCGATGCCCGTTGGGTCCGATTACGACGACGACGAGGACGAGATCTTCGACGGCGGTGACGATTACGAGGACGACGACGAGGCCTATTTCGACGAGTTCGAGGAGGGCGACGACGAGGACGAGGAGTACGTCGAGGAAGAGGACGAAGAACTCTAAGCGTCCGTCCCCGACGCCCCCGGCCCGGGCATGACCGCCCGCGGCCGACCTCTCACTCCAGCGGGGACGCCCTCCGGGAGCGCCCCGCCGTGATGAACCAGCCCAATCAGCCCTCGCACAACGACCTCTCCCAGACCGACGCCAACGTCGAGGACTTCCTGGCCGATCCAGAGATGGACGCACACTTGGCTGAGCTGGGTTCCGAGC
>CAYQAD010000135.1:5177-7135 GCA_964415125.1 uncultured Phycisphaeraceae bacterium
GAGCTGGGTTCCGAGCAGGCCGGCGGTCAGGGCGCGGGCGACGACGACGATCTCTTCGAAGCCGAGCTCAACGCCCAACGCCAGAGCCAGCGCGACCGCCGGGCGGCGGCACCCCGGAACGCTGCCCCTCGAAACGCCGACGGCAGCTTCGTCGAGCGCCGCAAGGTCTCGGGCGACCGCCGCGACGATCAGCCCGCGCCGACCGGCCTCGAGCGTCGCCGGGGCCCCGGCCGGCGATTGAGCGACCACCTTCGGGCGGCCGAAGAGGGCGAGATGACCAAGGAGCAGTTCCTGTTCCTCAAGGCGATCGACGCCTTCAAGCAAGCCAACCGCGTGAACTACCCCGCGTGGACCGACGTGCTGGAGGTCATCCGCTTGCTCGGGTACCGCAAGGTGCAGAGCAGCGCGCTGAACCTCCCCGCGGCCGAGGATTGGAGCGAGCCGCCGACCGCGCCGGCGGCTGTTCGGCCGGAGGGGTTCGAGCGCCGGCTGCGCGACGCGGCGTAGCGGAGGGCCGTTTCGGACGCTGAGCTTTAGGGCTCCGGCCCGAGGATGTAGATGTCGATCGTCTCGCCGTTGGATCGGACGCGGAGCACATCGCGCCGCAACCCCGCGGCCGTGCCTTCGGCAGCCTTCACCTGCGTGTCCGTCGCCCTCACGTCTGTTCGGCTTGTGGCTTCGACAACGTCAAGATCCGCACGGTTGCCCGATCGCCACCGCACGGCCTGGCCGTTGACGATGCCGGGTTGAATAAGCGACACTTCGCAGCCGTTTTCGCCATCGAGGCCCTCGATCACCAGGCGGAATGGATCGTTGCCCTTGGGCATGAGTTCGAACTCATACGAGGTCCACTCGCGAAACGAGAAGAACCCTGATTCCTTGACGATCAATCGCCGGGTGAGCGTCGCGTCGGTGCTGCCTGCCGCTGGCCTGCCCCACAGATCGATCGTGACGGTCACGCTCTTCCCTTCGGTCGCTGGATTCTCAACGTCCTCGACGTATGCCGCCTCAATGATCTCCTTCCGATCATCGAGCTCGGTGTTGGGCCGCGGAAGCACAGCCAAGTCGCAAAGCGGATTCAGCGCGATGATGCGTGCGGGCGCATCGCTTGTCTGGTCGGCCTGGTTGGCGACCGATGTGCGCATGCTCGGCGCGTCGGACGCGACCTCGTTCGTTGCACAGCCAAGCAGCAATGCTCCCAGCGCGGTGATCGATGCGTGCTTGATTAAGTCCAACGCATTGATGCGTCTCAGAATGTTGGTTGCTTCCAGTGTTCGTTCGCTCATCATTGATTCCTCTCATGCGTCTTGACGTTCGGCCGGCGAGGCGGCGTGCGCGTTTGATCGACAAAATCTACCGCTGCAAAGCTGCCCGGTAACCCAGCGTTGCGCTGTTGGATTGCGGAGGAGCATGGTCGCCCCGAGTGATGCGAATCGTGAGGTGCTGGTCGGCATAGCTTCCGCCACGATGCGATCGGGTCAGCGACAGGTTGACGATCGCACGCCCGTCGCGTCCTTGGTGTCCGCGGAGGTGTTCGGGCCAAGACACGTGCCAGTCGTCGACCCACTCCGACACATTGCCCAGCACGTGATACAACCCGGCCTCGCACTGGCCGAATCCATCGACCGGGGCGTGCCACGCCCATCCGTCGGAGTCGTCCGCCGCGTTGACGTTCGCACGCGTGGTCTGGCCGGTCCCCTCGTCCGCCCCGGACATGCCGCGCCACGCGACATGTTCCCACTGCGCACGCGTTGGCAGCGCCAGGCCGACGAGCGACAACGCATCGCGCGCGTCATCAAAGCTCACCGACTCGACCGGGTGGGCCCAGGTCGTGGGAAGACGCTGGCCTCGCCCCCAGAGTCCGACGTGGCGCGTCGCCGGTGTGCGGCCCGTGATCCGGCGATACTGCCCCTGGGTCATCTCGTGCTTCGCGATGAAGTACGCGTCGAGGTCGATCT
>CAYQAD010000136.1:0-7126 GCA_964415125.1 uncultured Phycisphaeraceae bacterium
CGTTCGGCTGAGCCGAGCCTTCGGCCCGAGAGGCGGCGGAGTCGGTCCGCTTCAAGCCGAAGCGACCCCCGCACCGCGCGTCGTCTCGGTCGGTTCGCACGTTCGGAGCAAACGCCATCGCGCGAGATGGTGGATGCGTAGTGCACAACTCGGTATCGGATGCGAACGGCGCACAAACGCAGCGCAACACTTTCAACTCGCATGCACGAATGGACTTCTACTGCTTGCGGGACATGTCGATGCGCGGTATGCCACGGGTTCGGGACGCGTACTCACGCCCCGCGGCCGGCGACCCGCCAATACCGCACGCCGGCCATTTGAGCGCTTTGCCCCTCCCGTGCGAGTGGGCGCGCGAAACGAAAGTGAGGTGTGTGATGCGCGTGGGGCATTCCGCGTGCGTGATCGCGTTCGTGTCTTCGGCTTGTACAAGCCAGGCCGCCATCGTCGAGCCGGGTGGTGTGCTGACGGCTGATCTCGAGATGACCGTTGCCGGCCTCTTCGACGGGGCCGCCTTTCCCGCGGTGCTCAACCCCGACGCCAGCCATCCCGACAAGGTGATGGTCACGAATGAGTCGGGTCTCCTCACCGGACACGAAGCGCTGCCGACAACCTTCTCGTACGTCGGCATGCCGCTGTACGCGGTCGTCGATGCGACGGGAACGCCCTGGGACTATCTCGAGCCGTTGTACGACGACGATGGCATGGGCAATGAGGACCGAAGCAGCCCGCGGTTCTCACTCGAGCTCATCGCGACGCTCGACATGACGCTTGAGCGCCCCGAGCCACGCACACTCGTGCCATACACCATTCGTGATGCAACGCTCGACGTCCCAGGCATCGGGCTCTTCCCCCTTGCTGGATCGTTCGAGATCAACGTGCCGGCGTCGGGACCGCCAAACTTCTGGTGGTATGGCGTCGGGTCGATCGCCTTTGAAGGCGGCCCCGTGAGCGCCGTGGACAACGACGCCTCGTGGACCACCGGCTGGCCCGGCACGACGCTCGACAAGAACTTCTTCCCCTTTGTGCCGGCACCCGGCGCGGGCGTCCTGCTCGCCTTGGCTGTCGGTGCACCTGCGACCCGCCGGCGCGCCCGCCCCCTCTCATAGGCGCGGGGGGAAGAGACGTCAGCCCGGGGCCGGGACCCCGGGAACGCGCGAGAGAGAGTGGAGAAGGGGAGAGGAGCAGGAGAGAGAGCGCTCGCGCGCTGCCCGCATGCCCACGGCTTCCCGCGTGGGCGTGCGGGCCATGGACGGCCAACAATGCTTCATGCCGACGTACATCTACGAGTATCTGGACGCCGACGGCGAGGGCACGGGCGAGTCGGTGGAGATCGTCCACTCGATCCACGACGACGCGTTGACCCAGCACGAGGGCAAGCCCGTCCGCCGCGTGCCGCAGGCGCCGGCGATCGCGGGCAAGATGTCGCCGCTCAAAACCAAGTCGACGCTGAGCAACGAGAATCTCTCGCGCCTGGGCTTCACGAAGTACGAGCGCAAGGGCGAGGGGTACATGGAGCGCACGGCCGGCACCGAGGGCCCGGCCACGCTCGGCGGCGACGACTAACTAATCCCCAGTCGCTGACACATTCCGCGCCGCGGCGTGCAGCTCGCGCTCGAGTCGCTCGAGCCACGCGTCGAACCCCAGCATCGGCCCGGCCGTGCGGGCGGCGGCTTGGCTCGCGTCGTCGAACGCGCGCTCGAGCGCTGCACGCCAGTCGCCCTCGGCCATGAACGCTGCATCGGGGTGCGCGGCCGTGAGTCGTGCCGACGCGCCATCCCCCGCGACCACAACGGGCCTGCCGACACGCAGCGCGTCGGCCGCGAAGCGCGCGGTTCGGTCCCGCCGCCCGCTGGCCACCGCCACATCGGCCGCGGCCAGCGCGTCGTCCATGCGCGACGTGGGCCCGACCGATCGCACGCGATGGGCGAGCCCGACATCCTCGGCCCATCGCGCCACCGCGTGCGCACGCGACCCGGCGATCAGCAGCGTCGCCCCGGCCGCGTCCGTTGCCTTGAGCACGCGCACGAGCTCGCCCCGATCGGGGTCTGTCACGCTCGCGATCATGACCCGCCCAGCGAGGCGCAGGGCCCGCCGGGCGCGATGCCGACGCTCGGCGAGCGTCGCGTCGTCGATCCATTCGAGCATGCTGGCAAACCCGAGGAACGTCGGGCACCGCGCCGCGTGGCCGCCCCATCGCGCCCGTCGCTCGGCGACCCACGCGTGGGCGAGCCAAGGCTGGTGCGCGAGCGAGAGCGCCAGTGACACGGGCGAACGCTTGGCGAGCAGATCGTCGAACTCGTCGACCACGCGCGGTCCCACAGCGAGCCAATGCGCCGTCGCGACCGTGCGCACGCAGCTGATCGCCGCGTCGGGGTTGCGCGTCGCGATCTGCTCGCGTGCCCATCGCGCGAAGCGCATCGGCTGACGCGCCGTGTGCCGGCGCGTCGGGCGGCGCTGGACGACCTCGGCGTTGCCGAAGGGCGTTGTCGTCTCGGCGCCGTCGCAGAGCACCGTCACGCGGTGCCCGCGCTCGGCGAGCCCGGCCGCGATCGCGCACGCCCATCGCGCGGTCGCCCAGGGCTTGGCGCGCAGGTACTCGGTGACGACGACGATGTTCACAGGGCGGCACTCAAAGGGCGGCACTCAAAGGGCGTCGGCCGTGGGCGGCGGGCGCGAGGGGCTCAGCGCGATCAGCACGAACAGCAGCGCCATCGTCTGGGCGTTGAGCTGGATCGTGTCGAAGGTGCCAGCGGCGCAGAGGCCCAGGATGCCGAGTGCGGCGGGCAGGTTGCCCGTGCGTACGCCCGCGACCACGCAGGTCCAGAGCATCGCGGTGAGCAGCGCCGCGTAGGGCAGGCCGCCGACGAACAGCGCGTGCGGTATTGCGCTGTGGGCGTGGTCGTGCGTGGTGAAGCGGGCGGGGTCCAGGCCCTCCGCCTGGAGTGCTTCAACACTGAACGTGCGGAACGAGCCGGCGCCTCGACCGGTCAGGGGCGCCTGCTCCCACCCCGCGATCGCCCACTCGCCCATGCGCACGCGCATGGCGGTGTCGCCCCGCGGCGGTGCGCCGTCGAGTGCCGCGCGCACCTCGGCGCGGGCCTCCTGGGCACGCTCGGCGATCGCGGGGCCGTGCAGCGACCAGACGCCCGCGATGACGACGACCCCCGCGAGGGCCGCGACCGCGATCGCGGTGATGTGCCGGCGCTGGAGCGTTGTGCGTGCGAAGATCAGCGCGGGCCCGATCGCGAGCATCGCAGCCGCCGCGAGCATGGCGCCGCGCGTGCCCGTCAGCGCGATCGACGCGAGCACGAAGACCGCCGCGATCGCGCTGGCGAGGCGGGCGGGGCGCGTGCCGACGGTCGCGAGGCCCGTGTGCATGCCGAGGCACGCGACGAGCAGCGTGCCGCCGACGACCGGGTCCCACCAGCCGCTGATGCGGGCGGGGTCGCGGTCCCACACGAACGGGCCGAAGATCGCCAGGTCCGTCTGCGTGCCCAGCAGGTGCAGCCATTGGCTCGCGATGCCCGCGGCAAACCCCCACGCGACGATGCGCGTGAGGAGCAGCCGCCGATGGATCACGGGCCAGATCGCGATCGGCACCCAGAGCCACCGCCACGCGCCGAGCTCCTCGAGCCCCTGGCTGCGATCGGCCGACCACGCGAGCGTGATCGCGAGCCACGCGACGACCGCATAGGCAATGAGCATGTGCGGCTGGCGGCCGATGCCGAGCAGCACGCGTCGCGTGTGCTGGATGCGGATCAGCAGCGCCAGGATCAGCGGGATGCCCGCCAGCTCGACGATCGAGGTCGGCCACGACACGAGCAGACACATCGCGACGGCGCACGCCAGGTGCACCAGGCTGCCACGCGGGTCACCCCGCCGACAAGCGGTGAGGGCCTCGGCATCGCGCAGCGGGAGGCGGCTCGGGATGGCCGGCACAGCGGGCATGGGGCGATGATGGGCCGGCCGGACCCGATCAGCAACCGGCGCGCGGGACATATGTACCAAACAAAGAGCGATCACGCCGCGATGATGCGGGGGCTCGCCGATCCTCTGGAACATCTCCGCGTCCCGAACGTCGAATACACATCCGGGGCGTGCCGCCGGCCCGATACGCTCACATGTTCCCAGTCGGTCCCGCACACGCTCGGTAGGCCCGATCGAAAGGCAAGCCCGCATGAACGACATCCGCCGCGTGATCCGAGCCGCCCGCCGGCGCTTGCTCGCCCAGAGCATCGCGGGGACGCTCTGCCTGACGCTGACGGTCGCCGTGGGCGCCCTGGTGATCGCGCGGCTGATCGAACGGCTCGGCAACGTCGCGATGCCCTGGCAATCGCTCGGCTGGTGGGCTGTGGGCGTTGCGGTGTTCGCCGCGCTTTGCTGGGCGGTGATCCGGCGCGGCTCGCCCGAGTCGGTCGCCCGCACCGTCGACGAGCGCGCGAACCTCCGCGAGTCGCTCAGCACGGCGCTGGCGGTGGAGCACGAGGCCGATCCGTGGTCGCGGGCGGTGGTTGAGTCGGCAACGCGGAAGGCCAAGGCGGTGCGTGTGCGTGAGGCGCTGCCGATGCGGCTGCCCGAGTCGTGGTGGCACCCGCTCGCGGCGGGGCTCGCGTTGCTGGTGGTCTGGTTCACCGTGCCTCGTCTGCAGCCGACCGAGGGTGAGGGGCAGGTCCCCGCGGCCGACGAGGTCGCCCAGGCCGAGCAGCGGGTGATCGAAGCGGAGCAGAAGATCGAGGAGCTGCTGTCCGAGGCCGGCGCCGAGGATTTGATCGGTGATGCCGAGGCGGGCGAGGCCGACACCCCCAAGCCCACGACGCCCGACGAGATCAAGCGCGCCGCGATCCGCGACCTGACGAACCTGGCCGACAAGATCGACGAGCGGCTGAGCGGCCCCAAGGGGCAGACGCTCGCGGACATCCAGAAGCGCCTGAGCACGCTCAAGCAGCCGGGCCCGGGCCCGCTCAACGAGCTGAGCCGATCGCTGGCGCGGGGCGAGTTTGCCGGCGCGAAAGAACAGCTCGAGCAGCTCGCCAAGCAGATGGGCTCGGGCGAGATGGACCCGCAGCAAGCCGAGCAACTCAAGAAGCAGCTGGACAACCTCGCCAAGCAGATGGATGCGCTCGCGCAGCAGAACGAACAGCTCAAGAAGAAGTTGCAAGAGGCGGGCATGGGCGAGCAGCAGGCGCGCGACATGGCCGCGAGCCCCGAGGCGCTCAAGAAGGCGCTCGAGCAGATGGAGGGCCTCTCCGACGAGCAGAAGCAGGAGCTCTCGCAGATGGCCGAGTCGATGGCCCAAAGCGGCGAGGCGATGTCGATGATGGCCAGCGCCATGAGCGAGATGAGCCAGGGCATGGGCGAACAGGGCATGAGCCAGCAGGGCATGCAGGGCATGGACCAGATGGCCGACCAGCTCTCGCAGATGGAGATGCTCGCCGAGGAGATGTCGGGCATGAACTCGGCGCTCTCGGAGACGATGAAGCAGCTCCAGGCGATGGGCAGCCAGATGGGCGCGCAGTCGTGGAGCCAGTGCGAGGGCGGCGGCCTCGGCATGAGCGAGCCGGGCCCGACGGGCCGATGGCGCGGCGGCGAGCAGGCCGGCATGGGACCGGGCTCGGGCGGGCCGGGCCAGGGCAACGGCAGCGGGCCCGACGAAGAGGCGATCGACTTCGCCCTCCAGCGTGAGAAGGCGGCGGTGCAGACCGTCGAGGGGCGGATCATCGCGAGCCGACTGGTCTTCGGCGAGCAGGTGCGGGGCGAGTCGATGGAGACCTTCAAGGCCGAGGTCGACTCCGCGATCGTCGAGGCTGCCGACGCGATCGAGACGAACCTCGTGCCCCGCCAGTACCAGGGCGCGGTCAAGCACTACTTCGGCACGCTCGAGCAGCGCGTCACGCCGACCGATGGCGCGGCGCCGAAGCCCGCCACACCGCCCCCCAGCCAGCCCGCAAGCACGCCGGAGCCGGCCGAGACCACCGGCGATTGATGCGCCGCGCTCGGTGCGCAACGATCCACTATGCGATTGCTCCACTGCGCGGTGCTGGCGACGGCTGTGTACTTCATGCTGGGATGCGACCGGTCGGCCTCGGCCCCGACCGTCACGCTCTACAGCAGCGTCGACGGCACAATCCTCCGCGAGGTCGTCGCGGCCTACGAGGCCGAGACGGGCGTGACGGTCAACGTGCTCGGCGACACCGAGGCGACCAAGACCACCGGGCTCGTCGAGCGCGTGCTCGCCGAGCGAGATCGGCCGCGGGCGGACGTCTGGTGGTCGAGCGAGCCCTTTGGCACCATCCGCCTCGCGCAGGCGGGCGCGCTCACGCCCTACGTGCCGAGCACGCTCTCGGCGTCGTGGCCCGCCGAGCTTCGGGGCGACAACGACCTGTGGTTCGGGCTCGGCATGCGGGCGCGGGTGATCGCCTACGCCAGCGATCGGCTCGCGCCCGAGCAGGTGCCGCAGACCCTGCGTGAGCTGACGGACGCGCGGTTTCGTGGGCGTGTGGGCATCGCCCAGCCGCAGTTCGGCACCACGCGCGGGCACATGGGTGCCCTCGCGGTCGCGTGGGGCGAGGACGAGTTCCGGGCGTGGCTTGAGGAGATGGTTGCCAGCGGCATGCGCGTGTACGACGGCAACGCAACGGTGGTGCAGGCGATCGCACGCGGCGAGATCGACGTGGGCCTGACCGATACCGACGATGTCTTCGCGGCCCAGCGGCAGGGCTGGGCGGTGGGCATGGTCCTCGAGCCGCTGGAGGTCCCAGGCCGAGGTCCCCGCTGGTCTATCGGCGCGATGGGCATCCCGACGACCGCGGCGCTTGTCGCGGGCGCCCCGCACGAGGCCGAGGCACAGCGGCTGCTGGACTGGCTCGCGTCCGGCCGCGCCGAAGCGGTGCTCGCGGCGAGCGAGGCGCGCTTCGCGCCCGTCTCGCGGGCCGTCGCGCTCGAGCACCCCGAGGCGACGCTCGTCGGCGTGGTGCCCGTGGACCTCGCGGCCGTGGCAGGCGCGATCGAGCGCGCGATGGCCATCACCACGCAGACCCTGCCCTAGCGCAAGAACAGACAAATTATCGGCCCGGGATGATCTCTCGCTCGATTCGGTGGCGTGGCGAGCCGATGTGGAGGCGATGCA
>CAYQAD010000137.1:0-7116 GCA_964415125.1 uncultured Phycisphaeraceae bacterium
CCAGCCTCATCCACATGCTCCGCCGCCCGCGACGCCCCACGCGCCCGCGGCGTCTCCACCGCAACACGCCCCGCCCCGCCATCCGCCAGCTTCACCTCGATCGTCCCCGGCACGTGCAGGTCGCGCTGCGGGAACGGGATGCCGATGCCCGCCGCGTCGAACCGCTCCTTCACCTCGCGCATCAGGTCCCAGTACACGTCCCAGTAGTCGGCCGTCCGCACCCAGGGCCGCGCGATCAGGTTCACCGAGTTGTCCGCCAGCTCGTGCACCCGCACGACCGGCGCCGGGTCCGAAAGCGTCTTCGGGTGCGCTGACAGCACATCCTCGAGCACGCCCACCGCCTTGCCGATGTCGGCGTTGTACGCGATGCCGAACGTCAGATCGACACGCCGCGTCTTCTTGCCCGTCGCGTTCGTGATCACCGCGTTCCAGATCTGGTTGTTCGGCACGAGCATCAGCTGATTGTCAAACGTCAGAATCGTCGTCGACACCAGATTCATCGCCGACACCTTTCCAAACACGCCACCAGCATCCACCACATCCCCGACGTCAAACGGCCGGTTCAGCAGAATCAGAATGCCGCTCGCAAAGTTGCTCAGCGTCCCCTGTAAGGCAAGACCAATCACAAGACCCGCCGCGCCGATCGTCGCGAGCAACGGCCCCGTGTCCACGCCCACCGCACCCGCCGCAACCACCACGCCGACCACAATCAGCACCTTCTGCAAGATCCCCGCCAGCACCGGCCCCAGCAGCGTCGACGACTTCGGAATTCGCCTCACCGCCGACCGCGTCAGCACACCCGCGAACCTGCTCAGCAGCCAGAACACCGCCACGATCGCGACGAACAGCGCCGCGTTCCGCGCGATCAGCCGCCCGCCCGTCGAGCTGTTGAGCCACTGCACCAGCTGCACACGCAGCACCGACAAGTCCGTGAAGTTCAGCTTCCGCCCTGTCGCCGACGCGATGTAATCGATGTGCCCCTGCGCATCCACGCCGCGCTTCTTGCACAGCTCGATCGCCACGCGCATCCGGTCCACGATCGCCGTGATCACCTGCTGCTGCGCCTCGGCCCGCTCGGCAAGCGCCGCCTTCAGCTCGGGCATCGGCACGTCCTGCACCTCCACGCCAAACAGCCGCGCCCCCTCATTGCGAACCCGCACGCTCTCCTCGAGCTTGTCCGAGTCGTTGAGCAAAATGTCGATGCGAATCCGCTTGCGCACCTCCGCCTGCAACAGCAGCTCCCACTCGTCCAAGCGCTCGAGCAACTGGTCCGCCGTGAGCGGCTGGAGCTCAAGCTCAAACTCACCCAGCGGCACATCCCATGGCACCGGCCGCTCGTGCGACGGCGGCTGCGCACGAACCAGCCCAACGAGTTCGTCCACGCGCTTGAGCGCCAGCTCGCTTGACGCCGTCTCGTCCACATCCACGCCGAGGAACGTCGCCCGCAAGTCCGGCCGAAGCGAGCCCACCGCGGCCAGATACGCCCTGTCCGCCGACACATCGCCGCCCTTGAGCTCGATCGCATCGAGCACCTCCCGGGCCGCCCCCATCAGCGTTGTCTTTCGCAGCAACAGACCAATGGTCCGCTGCGCCACCGCCTCGCGTCCGCCGTCCTCAGCCGCCCCCGCCGCGGCGGGATCCAGCCGGCCGAACTCCACCATCGCGTCCGCAAGGTCCGCCGCCGCCGCCCGCACGTCGTCCATCACCGACGCCCGGATCGCCTCCAATTGCTCCACCGGCACCGGCGCCAGCCGAACCCGAAGCTCCTCGAGTGGTATCGCTGACACGCCGTCGGCCGCCCACGCCGGCACCGCCTCCGCCCCCGCCGAGCCCGGTTGCTGCTCCTGCGCGTCAGCCCGCGCCGCCACCCAGCCGATCACCAGCACCAACGCGAGCACCCAAGCCCGCCCCAAACCAACCCCAACCCGCATCTCCGCCATCGCACAAGCCTCCATACGCACCGGTCAGGACCCGGCTAGGCCAAGCCTAGCCGCCGCCCCTCCCCCATCCCCTCACGTCACCCCCCCGGGGCCCGCCCCGCCTCAGTCCCCTCGCCCACACCCTCGGCCCATGCCTACCATCCCCGTCCCACCGCCGACCGGGCCCAAGCGAAGCCGGGTGCAATCCATCGCACCCGCCCCGTCAGCCGGCGTGAGAAAGAGTCCCCCAATGGCAGACACCTACGCGATCATCGAAGAGTCCGGCGGCCAGCGCATCGTCCGCGACGGCGAGACCATCCTCATCGACCTCTACAAGGGCGGCGAGGCCTCCAAGGGCGAAGCCATCAGCTACGACAAGGTCCTCGTCATCGGCGACGAGGGTGGCTCGGCAAAGGTCGGCACGCCCTACGTCGGCGGCGCCACCGTCTCCGCCGAGGTCGTCGACCCCCGCGTCATGGGCGAGAAGCTCTACATCTACAAGTTCAAGCCCAAGAAGACCTACCGCCGCAAGACCGGCCACCGACAGCAGTACACCGCGGTCAAGATCACCGGCCTCAAGGCCTGATCACGCCCGCCGTCCGACCGCGCCGTTGGACCGCGCCGTCCGACCGCACCGGTCGGACCACCCCACAACCCAGGCTTGCGTGTGGCCGCGATCGTCCCATGGGCAGTCGCGGCCACTTCTTTGTTCGTGTCACGCCGCCTCACGCGGCGTGAGATGTGAGGTCCGGCAAAGTACCAAGTTGTGTTCGCCCGTCCGATGCCCACCGGGTTCGGCTCGATGCCTCGGTGCCTCATGCCTCCGTGCCTATCGCTTTACAAACGTCCCACGATCCCGGTCCTTCCGAACCCCCGGGAACGCAAGCGCCCGCCCGTGCGCCACGCAATAGACGCCCGGCCCAAGCGTCCGCGCCGCGAAGATCGCCTCGGTCAGGTTCTGCAGCGCATCGCTCTGCTTCATCTCGAAGGGCCGCATCGCCGCGGTCAGCACGATCGGAACCCTCGGCCGCGGGAAAACCGTGTGCAGATGCTCGCCGGTCAACTCCAGCGTGTCCGTCCCGTGCGACACCACCACTCCCGCCAGGCTGTCGTCGGTGATCCGGTCGTCGCCCGCCGCGACGCCCGCCATCGCCCGCACCGCCTCGGCGATCCGCTCGCGGTCCGCGTCGGTCATGTGCTGCGAGTCCTTGTGCATCAGCTCCACCACGTTCACCGTGGTGCCCTCGAGCCGAAGCCGGCGCAGCATCCGATGCACGATCGACCGCCGATTGTCCAGCACGCCGCTCGCCTCGTCGTAGGTCTTCTCGATCGTCCCGCCGGTCGTAATCAATGCCACTGATCGCATAGACAAAGCCTACCGCAGACTTGCCTTCGCCCGCGTCCGGCTCTCGCATACGCTCACCCCATGGCACGATCTTCCAAGACGTCTCGGTCCGGCCGACCCGGCTCCAAGAAGCCCCTCACACCCAAGCGCATCGCGATCACGGCCGTCAGCCTGATCGCCCTGCTCATCGCCGCACGCCTCGGGCTGCTCCCGACCGATCAAAGCAATACCAGCAGCAGTGGGGGGCCGACAGCCATTGCCGCCAACCCCTCGACACCAGCAACACTCGCCGGCGAGTCCACCGATCCGCTCCGGGCCGCCATCACCCAAGGCCTCGAAGACGTCTGGCTCACCACCACCGCCCGCGTCTCCAAGGTCCTCCCCGACGACAACGACGGCTCACGCCATCAGCGCTTCATCATCGCCATCGAACCCGAAGCCCGCTCGCCCCACGGCATGCAAGACACCGTCATGATCGCCCACAACATCGACCTCGCACCACGCGCACCCATACAGGTCGGCGACACCGTCACCATCCGCGGTGAGTACATCTACAAAGACAACGGCGGCGTCATCCACTGGACGCACCACGACCCACGCGGCCGAAAGCAAGGCGGCTGGATCGAACACAACGGCACACGCTACGAGTAGGCAAACCCGCGCAGCGCCCCGTGCCACGGCTTGACCCGCAGGGCAAGCCGTGTCCTCGTCGCATTTCCACCGCACATCACCCGCCAAGAAACTTCCCAGCAATCCCCTTCAGCGCATCGCCCGCATCCCCGCCGCCGCCCATCGCGTCCCCGAGCTTCCCAAGCAACCCGCCCGCCGCATCGCCCGACACCTGATCCATGATCGTGCGCAGCCCCGTGTCGGCCTTGCCCGCATCGCCACCAAGCACGCCCGCGAGCGAGCCCATGTCCAGCTTGCTCGTCAACGCCGAGATATCCCCGCCGAGCAGCGCCTTGGGGTCAAGCTCGCCCCCCTGCACCAGCCCCGAGATCATCGACACCGCCTTCTCAAGGAACGACCCTGCCTGCGACTCGTCCACGCCGAGCTTCGCGACCAGCGCCTTGAGAATCGTGTCCTTCATGTCACCCTGAAGCAGTTGATCGAGCATCGCAGTTCTCCCTTTGTGTGTGCCCATGTGTGTGCCCGCTCGGCGAGCCGGTTGTTCGAGCGGCCAGCCTACCCGCACACGGACCAAGCCCAACACAAAACGCCCGCCGTCGCCGGTATGCTCATCTCATGCCCGCCCACACGCCCCGCACCCGCATCGCCACCGTCCTCTCCGTCGCCGGCGTCTCCGCCTCGACACCCTTCGTCATCCTCCCCATGGCCGCCCTCACCGGCTGCGCCTCCACCGGCATCGCCGTCAAAGAACGCCTCGGCTACGCCAAACGCGAGCAGCTCGTCGACGCCGTCGACGACGCACGCGACGAGCAGGAACAGGCCAAGGTCCAGTTCGAGTCCGCCCTCGAAGAGCTGCTCAGCCTCCCGGGCACCGACGGCGGCGAGCTCGAGGACGTCTACGACCGCCTCCGCAAACAACTCGCCCGCTCCGAAGACCGCGCCGACGACGTCCGCGACCAGATCCGCACCGTCGACCGTGTCGCCACCGCACTCTTCAGCGAGTGGGAAACCGAGCTCGAGAGCTACTCCTCAGCCGAGCTCCGCAGCGTCAGCGCCGACCAGCTCAGCCAGACCCGCGCCCGCTACGACACGCTCATCGCCTCCATGCGACGCGCCGAGCGCTCCATGGACCCCGTCCTCGACGCACTGGGCGACCAGGTCCTCTTCCTCAAGCACAACCTCAACGCCCGCGCCATCGCAAGCCTCGACACCACCCTCGCCGGCATCGAGTCCGACGTGGGCGCACTCATCGCCGAGATGAACGCATCCATCGCCGAAGCCGAAGCCTTCATCAACTCAATGAACGGCAACGCCTGACCCGTGCTGTGCCACGGCTTGGCCCGAATGGGCAAGCCGTGTTGTTCGCGACCGCCGGCCAAGGGGCCTCCGCACCTAAAACGCAACGATCAGGTAGTACCGGTCCGAGGCGATCTGCCGGAACACGCCCGACTCCAGATCGCCATCGTCAAACGACGCGTCGATGAGCTGCATGAAGTCCGACTCCCGCGCCGGCCCCGAGTTGAAGTGCACGCCCACGCTGCTGCGGAAGCCAAAGGTCCCGTTCTCCGCGTCCCACTGCCCGCCGATCGGCGTCCCGCCTTCCCACTGATCGCGGTCCACGAGCCCCTCGAACGCCTCGGGCAGTTCGCCCGACGACGCATCGTCCGGGTACAAGCCCGTCTTGGCGTGGTAGATGTACGCCGCGTCCTCAAACAGCTTCAGCTCGCCGACGAACGCGCCCTGCTGCGCCTCGGTCGTCGCGTTCGCGAACTGCGGCGTCACGATCGCCGCCAGGATCCCGAGGATCACCACGACAATCAGAATCTCGACGAGCGTGAAGCCCACGCGCCGCCGCCCGCAAGAGCCAACCCCGGTCCGTGCCATGCGATCGATCCTCCAGCGCCCGCGGGTCCATCCCCAGCGAGCCACAGTGCAAGATCGGTTTCACCCCGCGATCGGCCATCCATCGCAGCGCCGAACTGGGGCGGATACCCCTCCCGCGGGCCGCAACATCCCCCCGGGCGACCGGCCCGCCGGGTTCGCGGACCAGCACAGACGGTCCGAGAACGCCATTCGGCCCGTGCGCTCGCAATGTCCTGCACCACGAACCCTTGCATCGCCCCGCCGCCGCCGCCCAACTCAGCGGGGTGAGCGACCCGTGATGGGACGCGGGATGTCGCTCGCCATTGCCCCATCCCCCCAGGTCCCTCGCGCCCGGCGATCCGAACAACCAAGCAAGAGAGAGTTGCCATGAAGATCCACACCGCCGCCGCCCTCGCCCTCGTCCTGGGCTCCGCCGCGAACGCCAACCTCATCACCAACGGCTCGTTCGAAGAGGCCCAACTCGCAGGCCCCACCCGCGCCGCGATCAGCAGCCTCACCGACTGGGGGGCCGCCGGCGGCTTCATGCTCCTCGAGCAAGGCGTCAACGCCATCTCGAACTCCGCCGCCCACACCGGCACCCAGTTCGTCTCGATGGGTCACAACGCCGCCACCGGCGACACCCTCTTCCAGTCCTTCCCCACAGACCCGGGCCAGTCCTACGTCGTCTCCTTCTATCTCGCCTCCATCCAGGGCAGCCAGGCCCAGGAGCTCGAGGCGTCCATCACCGACACCGCCTCGACCAATGTCCTCACCACCTCCACCGCCAGCATCGCGAACGCCGCCGACGGCTGGCAGGAGCACACCTTCTCCTTCACCGCCACCGGCGCGACCAGCCAGCTCACCTTCGTCCACACCGTCGGCGGCAGCTCCGCGAACATCGCGCTCGACACCGTCTCGGTCGTCGTCCCCGCGCCCGCCTCGGCCCTCGCCCTCATCGGCCTGGCCGGTATCCGCCGCCGCCGCTAAGCAACTCGGCACAGCGCACGGCACCGCCCCGCCCAAGCTCAACAAAAACGCCCCCGACCAACCGGCCGGGGGCGTTGTCATTTCAAAGTGATCGCCGGATCAGGCGCTGGCCGCAGCCTTCTCGGCCTTCGCACGCGCATCGTCCAGCGTGCCCACGTACATGAACGCCGACTCGGGCAGGTCGTCGCCCTCGCCGTCGCACAGACGCTCGAACGAGTCGATCGTCTGCTCCAGCGGCGTGTAGATGCCCGGGATGCCCGTGAACACCTCGCCCACGAAGAACGGCTGCGAAAGGAACCGCTCGATACGGCGGGCCCGGCCCACGATCTGCTTGTCCTCCTCGCTCAGCTCGTCCACACCCAGAATCGCGAT
>CAYQAD010000138.1:0-7068 GCA_964415125.1 uncultured Phycisphaeraceae bacterium
CAGCGCGCTCGACGTGTCGATCCAGGCGCAGATCATCAACCTGCTGTCGGATCTCCAGAGCGAGTTCGGGCTGAGCTACCTGTTCATCAGCCACGACATGGCGGTCATCCAGCACGTCTGCCAGCGCATCGCGGTGATGTACAAGGGCCAGATCGTGGAAGAGGGCACGCGGGACGAGATCATCCACAACGCCCAGCACCGCTATACGCAGTCGCTGCTCTCGGCGGTGCCCGTCGCTGACCCGAGGCGGAAGAACGAGCGCATCATCTTCGATGGCGGGGCGATGTAGTGCGCCGCGGCGAGCCCGATGCCGACGGACCCGACGACGGGGCGTCTGAGGCCAAGGGCGAGACCAACATCATCGAGCCAAAGAGCGAGGCGGGCACGCTGCGATGGATTGTCGTGGTCGTGGCGGCGGCTGTCGGCCTTGCCGTGCACGATGCGCTGCCGGGGCAGACGCAAGCGACCCGCTGGATCGTCGCGGCGTGCTCGGCGGTGACGGTCGGCGGTATCGGGCTGGTGCTGCTCAACAGGTGGCTGGTGTGGTCCGGCCCGACGGTCGATGCCGATGGCCTGCGGGACGATGCGAACCACGAGCGGCTGCGCCTCGAGATCAATCGCCTCACGCACGCCCAGGCGCGAGACGCGGTGCTGGATGTGATCGGCCGCGACGCGGGCGATGGCGCGGTCCCTGCGGGGGTGCCCGAGGACGTGCGCGAGCTTGCCCGCCACGCGAAGTTCCTAAGCGCTGGCCTGTGGGACATCGCGCTCGAGCAGGTCTTCGAGACCGACATCGACATGGGCCTTCCCGCGGGGTGGGTCGTCGGGGATGACGGCACCGGCCACACCATGCTCATCGTTCGCCCCGACGGCCGAGCGTTCGCGATCTCCAACGACGATCCGGACTACATCGACGGCGAGCAGTTCCCGTCGCTCTGGCACGGGATGCTGGTCGCGATCCGCGAGGAACGGCCATGAGCGCCATCACCGTGCGTGACATGCGTGAAAGCGATGCACCCCGCGTCACATCGCTCATCAACTGGGCGGTGGCGAATACTGCCGCCCACTTCGGCACCGAGACGCAGAGCGAGGCACGAACGTGCGCGGACCTGAACTCGCACGATCGCGAGCGATTTCCGTGGCTTGTTGCCGAGACTCATTCGTCGGACACGGCCGGGGGCCAGCCAAGCGACTCGTTCCTCGGCTTCGCGAAGTCCGGCGTGTGGAGCTCTCGCTGTGGCTATGCATGGACCGCAGAAATCAGCGTCTACGTTCGGCCCGAGGCCCAAGGTCGGGGCGTGGGCAGCGCGCTCTACGAACGTCTCTTCAAGCGGCTCGATGGGGCGGGCTTCGTGACTGTGGTCGCTGTCATCGCGTTACCAAATGACCCGAGCGTCCGGCTCCACGAGAGCATGGGTATGCGGAAAGTCGGGCACTTCCCGAAGATGGGCTGGAAGCACGACGCATGGCGTGACGTCGGATACTGGCAGCGTGTGCTCCGCGAGGGCAGCGGACCGCCGGACACATCCCCGCCGGGCCATGGCACCCCGTGTTGATCACGGTCACCGCGACTGATCCCAGAGCGCGAGGTTGATCATCGGCCAGGCAAGCGCCCAGTGGCCGGCGGGGTCGGCCGCGACCGTCGCGAGCGCCGCTTCGCTGAAGGTCCGCCGCATGAACTCGGAGTCGCCGATGCGGGCCGCGTGCGTTGCCATCCAGTGCTGGAAGGGCAGGGGGAAGCTCGCCTTGGGCCGCTGGACGACTTGCTCGGGCAGCACGCCTTCGAACGCCCGGCGCAGCGCGATCTTCGTTGCGGGCGGGCTCGCCTCGCCGTTGTACTTCGCGGACATCGGCACCTGCTCGGCGAGCCGGGCGAGCGTGACGTCGGCCAGCGGCGTGCGCCCCTCGACCGAGGCGAGCATCGTGGACGTGTCGAGCCGAGCGAGGAGGCCCGCGAGGTTGACCCGCCGATGGAAGCGCAGATGCAGCTCGAGATCGGACGCGTCGCCACGCTCGCACTCCAGCATTGTCCATGTGCCTCGATACGCCTCGACAAGCGCACGGTCGCCCTCGGCGGCTTCCCACGCGTCGGGCGTGAGGATCACCGGCTTCATCTCGAGTGGCGTCCACGCGTTTGATGTGAGTTGGAACACGCCCGGGTCGGCGTTGCCAGCCGCGACGTGGGCGGCGGCGGCGGCCATTGGGGCAACGTAGCCGGCGAAGAGCTCGTCGGCGCCCTCACCCGAGATCGCGACGCGGTGCCCGTCGCCACCGAGCGTGCGCGCCACGGCGAGGATGGCGATCTCGTTGGGCGTGCTGAGCGGTGCCCCGAGCTGGGCGACCATCTCGGGCCAGAACCGCTCGAAGAGCGCCCGGTCGACCGGGACCTCGGTGTGCCTCGTGCCGAGCCGATCGGCGACGAGGCGGGCGTGGGCGAAGTCTTCGGACTGCGGGATGCCCGCGATCGGCTCGGCCGATGGGTCGCCTGCGCAGTACGTTCGGAGGTCCGCGACGTGCTCGCGCGCGACCGACGACGTGATCGCCGAATCGAGCCCACCCGAGAGCAAGGCGCAGACGGGCACGTCGGCCCGGCAATGCCGCTCGATGGACTCTGCGACACCCGCCCGCACGCGCTCGACCGCGTCGCGGGCATCGATGGGTTCGATGGGGCCCGGCCAGGTGCTGCCGCGCCGCTCGGCGAGCCGATCCAACCCGAGATCGAACCGGATCCACTCGCCCGGCCGGACTGACCTGATCTCCGCATACATCGTTCGGTCGTCGAGCGTGTTGCGGATGGTCGTGAGGTAGGCGCTGACTGTTGCGAGATCGGGCGCATCGGAAACGCCCGGCAGCCGGCGCAGGGCGCCGAGCTCCGAGCCGAAGGCGACTTCGCCTGCGCCGCCGGTGTTCCGGCGCCGGACGTAGTACATCGGCTTGATGCCGAGCGGGTCGCGAGCGAGGGTGAGCGACTGGTCCCGCCGGTCGTAGAAGGCGACGGCGAACATGCCGCGCAACTGCTGGAGCGCCGCAGGCCCCCACTGCTTCAGCGCATGAAGCACCGTCTCCGTGTCGCACGCCGAGGCAAAGTCGGCGCCGAGCGACGCGAGCTGTTGCCGCAGCTCGAGGTCGTTGTAGAGCATGCCGTTGTACGCCAGGGCGCATGCGCCGTCGGCCGACACCATCGGCTGGTGCCCACCTTCGGTCAGATCGACGATCGCGAGCCGGCGATGGGCGAGCGTGACGTGCGGCGCGGGCGACGCGAGGCCGGCGTCGTGCGGGCCGCGGTGGGCCATGCGATCCCGGCCGCGTCGCAACGCGGGCTCGTCGATGCTCGGACGATGCCCCAGGGCGGTCGCGATGCCGATGATGCCGCACATGGGGCCCGCTATCGGCGATTGCATTCGCCGTTCGCCTCAATCGCGTGCGGCGACGAACCGCAGCGTCACGCCATCGCGGCGGGAAGCCGAGCACGCGACCGTGCCGACGCCGGCGAAGTCGCACGTCGCCCGCGGCAACTCGCTCTCAAGATCGGCCTCCAGCACCTCGCCCGAGGCGACCCGGCGGACGTCGCCCCGGTTGCCCGAGATCGGCCCCTCGTAGTCCAGGTAGACCCGCCGATGGTCGGGCAGTCTTTCGGCGTCCCACTGGCCCGCCTCGTGCGGCGAGCGGGTGCAGCGAAAGGTCACGAGATCGCCGCGGCCCGGCTGCTCAAGCATCCAGTCGAAATGGGAGGAGCCGTCCGGCAGGGTGTGGAGCAGCACGACGGTTCGGAGCATGTGCATCGCCTCGGGCGTCAACGCCGACGCGTGGTGAGGGTAGGATGGCGGCGAACCAACGACCGGAGACGCATGATGCGACCGACGACCCGACCGACCCCACGCGACACGACGCGCCACACGACGCAACCTCTCAGGCAACGGACCACACGGGGGGTTGCCGGGCTCGCGCTTGCGGCGCTCGTGACCGCAGCCGCGCCGGGGTGTGCCACGCAGCGCCAGCTGCCGAACGTCCGCGCGTCGGGCAACCAGGCGTACTACTCGGGTGACTACGCGCGGGCGCTTGCGAACTACCAGGAGTACGTCAACCGCAAGCCGGAGGACGTGCAGGGGCGCATCGACTTGGGACGCACGCTGCTGGCGCTCGGTCGTGCGTCCGAGGCGCGGGAGCAGCTTGTGATCGTGTACGACCGCGAGCCCGACCATCCCGAGGTCGCCGACCTGCTCGCGCGAGCGATGGTCGAGGCGGGCGATCCGGACCGGGCCGAGCGGTTCCTCGCGAACCGAGCGCGCGAGGCGGGGCGGTGGGAGGATTACGTCCTGCTCGGGCGGTACAACACGCTTGTGGGCAAGCCGGACGAGGCACGCGTCGCGCTGGTCACGGCTTCGAGGCTTGCCGGCCGCGAGCATGTCGAGCCACAGGTGGCCCTCGCGGACATGTACGCGTCCGTGGGCGATCAGCAGCGTGAGATCGAGCGTCTACGCATGGCGCTCTGGATCGATCGGGACAACCCCGAGATCTATCGCAGGCTGCGGTCGCTCGGGCAGATCCCCGGCCCGACGCTGGCGCTGCCACCCATGGACTAGGGGCACCCGCCTACGGCATTCGCGCCGGCGGCACGACGACGCCCAGCATGGTCGGGCGGCGGTTTCCCATCACACGGTCGGCGATGGCGGCGGCCGCTCGGCATGCACGGAAGGTGCGCGGGCGACGATGGGATAGGCCGTCGGCCTGGTGGGACGAGAAGACGCCGTGCACGCGCGAGCCCAGGATGCCGCCCATGCGGTAGATCTCGCCGCGTGGGAAGAGTGCGGCAAGGTCGGCCGGCGCGTACTGGCGGAAGCCGTGCGGGCCGTAGATCTTCAGCGACGCGACCGCGGGGACGAAGTGGACCTGCCAACCGGCCGGCGAGAGGCGTGCTTGCTGGGTGTTGATCGCCGCTGCGTCGTGGCGGATGTGCTCGAGGGCTGTGCAGGAGATCAGCAGATCGATCGGCGGGATTTCGGGGCCGTCGGTGGACGACGCGTCCTGCAGGCGGTGCTCGCAGCCGAACGGCTGCGCGTCGGGTTGCGAGGGGGGCCAGCGGCGCGGGGGATGGACGTCCAGGCCGACGTATCGGCCGTGCAAGCCGGCGCTGGCGAGCCGGCGGACGGCAAAGCCGGTGCCGCAGCCAATGTCGACTACCGTGATCGGCTCCGACCGTCCGAGGCTCGCAGCGACACGGGAGAAAGCCCATCAGAGGAAGCGGTCGGCGTCGACCCGTCCGGGCGATGCCAGCGCCATCGGGCCGCTCCGGGCCGACCATGGCAGCGGGGACGTTCGGATCGCGACGCTGCGGGCCGTGGCGAGCCGGTTGCGTCGGCGGTGATGCCGCATGTAGGCGTGGTGGAGGTCTCGCGTGAGCGGGACGTCACCGGTGATCGAGGAGGGTGCGCAGCCAATCGCAATCGGAGCCGTAGGCATGCGGGGGGATATCGGACGGAACGCCGTCGGTCTTTATGTGACAGAGCCGCAGGAACGGTGGAGCCCGGGCTTGACGCTGGCCGATACACTTCTACCATTCATGCGGATAAACGGATGAAGCAAGCCAGCGACACCATTCCGGTCACCGACCATCTCGCCCTGCTCGCCGAGCGGATCCGGCTGCGTGTGCTCCGCCTGCTCGAGGCCGAGGAGCTCGCGGTCGGCGAGGTGGCGAAGGTCGTCCAGCTGCCCCAGAGCACCATCAGCAGGCATTTGAAGCAGCTCGCCGAGGCCGGCTGGCTCGGGAAGCGGAGCGCGGGGACAGCCACGCTGTACCGCCTCGTGCTCGATGATCTGGGCCTCGATCAGCGGAAGCTCTGGATCACCGTGCGTGAGCAGCTCGGCACCTCGCCCGACTTTGACGAGGACACGCAGCGGCTCGCGGGCGTGCTCGCGGAGCGTCGCACCGACAGCCAGGCGTTCTTCGGCCGCGTGGCTGGCGCGTGGGACAGCCTGCGGGGCGATCTGTTCGGGCACGGCTTCACGGCACCGGCGCTGCTCGGGCTGCTGCCCGCCGACTGGGTGGTCGCGGATATCGGGTGTGGCACGGGCAACGCCAGCGAGCATCTCGCGCCGTTTGTGAAGCAGGTCATCGCGGTGGACCTCTCCGAGCCGATGCTCGAGGCGGCTAAGAAGCGGCTGATCGGTCAGCGGCGGGTCGACTTCCGCCGGGGCGAGGCAACGGCCCTCCCGATCGACGACGGCGAGGTCGACGCGGCGGTGTGCCTGCTCGTGCTGCACCATCTCGCGGACCCGGCCTCGGCGGTGGCGGAGATCGCCCGCGTCGTTCGGCCGGGCGGCATCGCGATGGTCGTCGACATGGTTGAGCACGGGCGCGACGAGTACCGCCACACGATGGGCCACACGCACCTTGGTTTTTCGGAGACCCAGACCCGCGAGATGATGGAGGCCGCGGGCCTTGTTGATATCACGATCCACGCCCTTCCGCGTCGCGGCGACGCGAAGGGGCCGGGCCTGTTCGTCGCCCGCGGCACGCGGCCGACGCGGGCCCCCTAGACCGCAACGTCGTCGCGCAGGTCGCCTGCGCAGAGAAGCATCACGGACCTAAGACACACACCACGGCTGGCGCTCGCGACGAGTCGGCAGCCCAACCCCGAACGGAGTTCGTTCATGACCGCAGTTGCCAGCACCACGCTGACCCCCGACACCATCGGCTCGCTCGACTTCAAGGTCGCCGACCTGAACCTCGCCGGCTCCGGCCGCCACGAGATCCGCCTCGCCGAGCACGAGATGCCCGGCCTGATGGCCCTTCGCGAGAAGTACGGCGCGAAGCAGCCGCTCAAGGGCCTGAAGATCGCCGGCTCGCTGCACATGACCGTGCAGACGGCCGTGCTCATCGAGACCCTCACGATCCTCGGCGCCGATGTGCGCTGGTGCTCGTGCAACATCTTCTCGACGCAGGACAACGCCGCGGCCGCGGTCGTGGTCGGCCGCACCGAGACGGGCGGCACGCCCGAGGCCCCCAAGGGCACGCCGGTCTTTGCCTGGAAGGGCGAGACGCTGGCCGAGTACTGGTGGTGCACGAAG
>CAYQAD010000139.1:0-7058 GCA_964415125.1 uncultured Phycisphaeraceae bacterium
AGCGTCTCGCATCGGCGCGCCTGCGCGAGCTTCCCGCGGCGCGGCGCGTGCTCATGGCCCCGGCCGCCGAGCTGGCCTTCGTCTCGGCCAAGGGTCGGCCCAGCGCGTGGGGCCTCGGTAAGACGGTGGTCGGCGTGCACGAGAGTGGATTCGTGACCCGCCGCGTCGGCACGCTCGAGCGCCTGCTCCGAGCGGGCGTGGCTTTGGGCCGGGGCACCGTGTCGGCGGGTCGGCTAACGCTGCTCGGCGCCGCGAGGCCCGCGTCGCCCACGCCCCGGCGCGTCGCGGCCCGGCATGCCGCACACCCGGCGCCGAGACCGACCGTGTCCGTCATCGTGCTGAGCTACAACCGGCGCGAAGCGCTGGACACGACGCTCTCGCACCTCGCCTCGGATCCGGCCCTTGCCGGCGCCGAGATCATCGTGGTCGACAACGCCTCGCGCGACGGCAGCGCCGACATGGTCCGCGCGGCGCACCCGCGCGCAACGCTCATCGAGCTCGAGCAGAACATCGCGATCGAAGGGTTCAACGTCGGCGCCAACGCGGCGACGGGCGATGCGGTGCTGATCCTTGACGACGACGCGTGGCCGGCCGAGGGGGCCATCCAGCGCGCCGTGGACTTGCTCGCCGAGGACCCGTCGCGCGGCGCGGTCACGCTGCTGCCGGTGCATCCGAAGACCGAGAAGCCCGAGTGGCCCTTTGCCTCGGCCGGGCCGAGCGACGCGTGGCCCGTGATGGGCTGCGGCAACCTCGTGCGCCGCGACGTCTGGCTCGCCGCGGGCGGGTACGAGCGCGGTTACTTTCTCTACCGCAACGACGCCGACCTCGCGCTGACGATCGCCGCGATGGGCCTCGGCGTGCACTTCGACCCGGCGCTGGTCGTCTGGCACGACAGCCCCGCCGCGCGGCGCAAGAGCCGGCGCTGGTTCGAGATCGCCACGCGCAACTGGCTGTGGATGTGCCGGCGGCACGGACGCGGCGGCTCGCGCGTGCTCATGATGCTGCTCGGCACCGCATGGGCCGGCCGGGCCGCGGGCGTCCGGCCGGGCGATCACGCAGCACTTGTTCGGGGCATCGCGGCCGGGCTGCTGCGTGCCCCACCACCGCTGCCGCGGACCGCGCGTGTGGACGGCACCGGGCTGCGACGCCTGCTCGCCCTTCGCCTGCGCCGCCGCCTTTCGTAGCCCGCCGTCACGAGGCGGCTGGCGCCTCCGCAGCGAGCAGCAACCCGAGCAGCCAGCGCCACTCGGCGTAGCGGTACGGCAGGCGGTGCAGGTCGTGGAGTGCGCGAAGCCGCTCGATGCCGCGCTCGGTCAGCTCGTGCTGCCAGGCGGTCGCGGACCGATCGCAGAAGTACGTCCGGCAGGCGAGCGGCTTGATGGTGTGCACGGTGCAAAGGTTCGCGTCCTGAAACGGGCAGCCATCGCGCTGCGCCGCATCGTCGAGCGACGCGCCCGTCAGCGGGATCTCGAGACGCCGAACGGTGTACGCCGCTTCGAGGCCCGTGACGTACAGCCGGTGCCCGGTGGCGCCGAAGTTGCAGCACCGCCCCGATGCCCAGCACGCTGGGCCCCGCTCGGCGATCTCGGCGGCCGACTCGGCAAACACCGACTCGATCAGGCCCGCGACCGTCTCGTCGCGCGCCGCGTCGAGCCATGCCCGTGCCTCGGCAAGGTCCACGGCATCGTGCGGGGGGTGATGGGGCGGGTCGCTCGTCATCGCTGGCGGGCCGCTACAGCGGGCTCCGGTCGCGCGTCAGGCGGATGTGCTCGGGGGTGTGCTTCTGCCCTGTGTTCATGCCCGGGCAGAAGGACGCCGCACGCTTCCACGCGTTGGGATGCTGGAGGTTCGATTTCCAGAAGGGCCACGTCCGGCACTGCTCGGGGCGATGCTCGTACACGCCGCAGACCGCCTTGCCCGGCACCGTCTCGCGATCGAGAAACACGCAGTCGTACCCGAACTCGGTGTGGTGCTCGGTGAGCGATCGGCCCTGCGGCAGCACGCGCGTGTACCGCGCCTCGAACTCCGCGACCGGCATGCCGAGCCGATCGGCGAGGCCGCGGACCTCGTCGTCGCTGACGATCACGTAGCCCTCGGGCCCCGTGCAGCAGTTGCCGCACTGCGTGCATGAGAAGCGCAGGCCCTCGCCGTCGAACCAGTCGCGATCGGTCGCGTGGCTCACGCGTCGCCCGCCGGCACGAGCTCCCGCTGGAGCACCACGAGCGTCTGGTCGTCATCGCGCGTCATCGCGCCGACATGGCGGTAGAGCCCCGAGAACACCGCGTCGACCACGAGGCCCGGATCGCCCGAGCCGGCGAGCACCGCCTCGTCGAGCCGGCGCGTGCCGAACTGCTCGCGCTGCGGGTCAAAGGCCTCGGTGATCCCATCGGTGTAGAGCACGAGCGCGTCGCCCGGGTCGATCGAGAAGCGGGCCGACTCGAAGGGGATGTCGTCGGTGATGCCCAGCGGCAGCGCGCCGGCCTTGTCGACCCCCACGATCGTCGTGGGCGGCCCGCTGCGCACCAGCCGCGGCGGGTTGTGCCCGCACCGCGCGTAGTGGAACGCGCCCGAGGTAGGGTCGTAGATCGCGAAGAATGCGGTGACAAACGAGCCCTCGATGCCGGCCGCGAGCAGGCGACGGTTCGCGTAGTCGAGGATGACGGCCGGGTCGGTGTTCGCGCCCTCGTAGCCGTGCAGGATCGTGTGCAGTATCGCCATGATCGTCGCGGCCGCGGCGCCGTGGCCCGAGACATCGGCGATCAGCACACCCCAGGTGCCGTCGGGGTACTCGAAGAAGTCGTAATAGTCGCCGCCCGCCTGATCGGACGTCAGATAGCTCGCCGCGATCTTGAGGCCCGGAATGCTGGGGAGCCGACGCGGCAGCAGCGACTGCTGGATCGACGCGATCTGCTGGAACTGCCCCTCGAGCTGCGATCGGAGCTGCTCGGCCTGAGTGTACGCGACGAGGTTCCGCGTCGCGGTGCCGAGCATGTTGGTTGTCATCACCGCCTGCTCGAGCTCCTCGAGCGAGTGGCCCTCGGGCTCGCGGCGGAACTGGAAGTTCCAGTTCAGCGCCTCGCCGTGGTCGTACGCGGGCACCGCCATCATCGAGCCGAACTCCGCGATCAGATCGCCCAGCACCGGGTCGTTGCGCACGGACAGCCCGTGGTAGAGCTTCGGCTCGTCGTCGGCGATCGCCTCGGCGAGCAGGCCGCCGGTGTGCGCCGGCATGCGCTTCCAATCCCGCCACGGGTTCATGTCCACCGGCGGCTCGTCGGGCTCGAAGACCTCCCGCGGCACAAAGGACCGCGTGATCTTGTACTCGCCCTTCCGCAGCCCGCGCCGCGAGAGCGAGATCAGATAGTCGTTCCGACGCATCGTGTAGGTGTGCTTGCCGAACGTGTACAGCAGCTTCTCCGGCACGGTCTGGTTGCTCATCTGCTGGAGCATCTCGACCGTCTGCGCGATCGTGGGGCGATCGGCGGTGTCGACTCGGATGGTCTGGCCCACGCCGCTCACGCGCCGCCCCATCCCGCTCGGCACGACGCGTCGACGCGCTCGGCGATCGACTGGGCGTCGACGACCATCGCCTCCATCTCGTGCAGCAGCATGGCGCGACGGTCGGCGTCGGGGTGCATGGGCAGATTGATCCGCACGTTCCACGCCGCGGCACGGGCCGCGCCGTCCGCCAGGGCCGCGGCCCCGGCGAGGTCCGATCGCAGATGCTCGTTGCTCGCGCCCGCGAGCGACTCGCAGACGCGCAGCACATCCACGCAAGCGGCGAGTGATGCACGCGGAATGTCGATACAGGCTTGCACGGCCGCGGGCTCCTCGGCCCTTCGACGCGCGTCGTCCTCCGGGAGTTTCTGCAGCGCGTTCAATTCCTCATACGCGGCCGCGTCCTCGTCACCCAGCTTCAGGAAGAGCACGCCGGACCGCGCAAGATGGTCTCGGGCCGACTCGAGCTCGGCTTGCCGAGCCGCAAACCGCTTCTTGCCCAGCGAGTAGGCGACGACCATGCCCGCCAGCCCGGCGGCGACAGCGCCCGCAACGCACGCGGCCGCCCCGCCACCGGGGGCGGGGGTCTTGGCCGCGAGGGCCTCGGTCAGCGCAGCTATGGGCTGCTGCGCGAGGGTCGTGGGGTGCGCGGGCGCGTCGGTCTCGTTCATGGGCGAAGCGTACCCGACGCCCGCCACCGATCGCCGCCCGCTGCCGACGGGTTTACCCACCCGCCGACGGATTCTCGATCGGTGCGCCGACGATCGAGCCGTACTCCGTCCACGAGCCGTCGTAGTTGCGCACGTTCTCGAACCCGAGCAGGTACTTGAGCACGAACCACGTGTGGCTCGACCGCTCGCCGATGCGGCAGTACGCGATCACCGGCTCGCCCGGCGCGATCGACTCGCCCTCGATGTAGATCTTTTTGAGCTCGTCGAAGGGCTTGAAGGTGCCGTCCTCGGCGACGGCCGTCGCCCACGGCACGCTCTTGGCGCCCGGGATATGCCCGGCCCGCTGGGCGGTCTCCTTGAGCCCGGGCGGCGCGACGACCTTGCCGTTGAACTCGTCGGGGCTGCGCACATCGACAAGCAGCGCGCCCCCGCCATCACCCCGGCCGCCCTCGGCGAGCCCGAGGATCTCGCCGAGCTTCGCGCGCAACGCCGTGTTGGGCTCGCCCGCCGTATACGTCGTGGGCGTGATCTGGGGCGCATCGGTTGTCAGCGGCTTGTCGTCCTCGTCGAGCCACTTGTTCCGCCCGCCGTTCATCAGGCGCACGTCCTCGTGCCCATAGATCTTGAACAGCCAGAACGCGTAGGCCGCGAACCAGTTCGAGTGGTCGCCGTAGAGCACGATCGTGTCGTCGCGCGAGATACCCCGCTCGCCGAGCAGCTTCTCGAGCTGGGCCTTGCCCGCGATGTCGCGGCGGGTCTGGTCCTGCAGCTCCTTCTCCCAGTCGAGCCCGACCGCCCCGGGGATGTGCCCGGCCCTGTACGCCTGGGTGTCGACATCGACTTCCACGAGCTTCACGCCCGGATCGGCGTGGTGCTCGAGCACCCAGTCGGTGCTCACGAGCACCTCGGGGTGGGCGTAGTCGGTGCGATCAAGAACAGCCTGTGTTGTCGTGGACATGTGATTCTCCTGAGTCTGTGGGTGTCTTTGCATGTGGGCAACGCCGCGCCCTCAGGCGCGTGGCGTGGTGTTCTCGAGCAGCTCGGGGACGTGCTTGGCGAAGTTGTTCGTGTACTTGAAGGCGTCGTCGCAGAAGATCATCACGCCGAGGCCATCCGGCCCGTCGCGCTCGAGGACGCGCCGAGCACCCTCAAAGATCAGCCCGCTCGACGGGCCCGCGAGCAGCCCCTCGTTTCGCGCGAGCTCCAGCGCCGTCGGGTACGCCCGCTCGTGCTCGATCTCGAGCACTTCATCAATGAGCTCGGGGTCGTACAGCGTGGTCACATCGAGCTGCGACTCGTTGCGCAGGCCCGGCACGTCGTGCCCGGCGCTCGGCACGATCGCGATGACCTTGATCTCGGGGTTCTGCTCCTTCAGGTACGTCGCGCAGCCGGAGACCGTGCCGCAGGTGCCCAGCGACGTGAACAGGTGCGTCACGCGGCCGGCGGTCTGCTTCCAGATCTCCGGGCCGGTCGTGCGGATGTGCGCCTCGACGTTGGCGCGGTTCTCGTACTGGTTGGGCATGACGTAGCCGTCGCGGTTCGCGCGGGCGTGTGTTCGGGCGAGATTGATTGAGCCGTCGCCCGCGCCGGGCGTGGGGCAGAGGTCGTCGCGGACCACGTCGATCTCGGCGCCCGCGATCTTGAGCAGCAGCTTCTTCTCGAGCGGCACCTTGTTGGGCATGACCGCGCGCATCGGGTAGCCCTTGGCCGCGGCGATCGCGGCCATCGACAGGCCCGTGTTGCCGCTGGTCGGCTCGACGATGCCCCGGCCCGGACGGTCCGGCCCGAGCTCGCCGCGTGCTTCCAAGTCGGCGATGATCGAGGCCGCCGCGCGGTCCTTGACCGACCCGAACGGGTTCGCCCATTCGAGCTTGGCGAGCAGCGTGAAGGTCTCGGGCCGCGGGTTCAGCCGGTTGATCCGCACCATCGGCGTCGGGTTGTCGACCGAGGGCAACAGCCCCAGCACGCTCTCGTGCACGTTCGCGTCGGCGGGCAGGTCATGACGAACACTCTCTGATTCGGCGGCAGCGGTAGACATCGAACATGCTCCCTCGCCCACGCACTCGGCACACACCGGGCGCGGGCAGTCGCAGATGGGTTGTGATGGAGGTGGGATGACCAAGGCCGCTCGCGTGTCACGCAAACCGTGACACCCGCGGCACGTTCAGCACGCGATCAACACGCGTGCGAACAACAGCCGCAACAAAACACAACGTCGCAACACGCTGCCCAGCGGGCGGCGGCCGCGTCGGAATGGGTCGCGGGTCGACTCATGGACGAGACGGTACGCCGTGCGATGCGGCGAGGTCCACCGGCACGACGGGCCGCACCCGCACCGCCGTCGCACGGGCGTGACGAACCTCCCCCGCACAGCCCGCAAGGGGCATCTACCTACGCCGGAACGCCGAAACGCCAGCGCGATCTTCACACACCGCCCTCGGCCCCACGACCCCCTCTGAAAGGGCTCTCCCTCTATGTCCGAGAACACCCCCCAGCGCATCGCCGTGCTCGGCGCGACCGGCGGCATCGGCTCGGCACTCTGCCGACAGCTCGCCGCCCGAGGCTGCCACCTCGCCCTCGGCGCCCGCCGACAGGACCCGATCGACGCCCTCGCCGCCGAACTGGGCGACGCGGTCAAGCACACCGCCGCCCTCGACGCGACCGACGCCGGCGCCGCCGAAGCCTTCGTCACCGACTCAGCCAGCGCCCTGGGCGGGCTCGACGGCGCAGCCAACCTCGTCGGCTCGATCATCTTGAAGCCCGCCCACCTCACCAGCGATGAGGAGCTCGAGCGCACGCTCCGCCTGAACCTCTGGACCGCGTTCGGCGTTGTGCGCGGGGCGGCCAAGTCCATGCGCAAGGGCGGCGGGTCGGTCGTGCTCATGGGCA
>CAYQAD010000140.1:0-7055 GCA_964415125.1 uncultured Phycisphaeraceae bacterium
CGTCGGCGAGCAGGAGGCGGGGCTTGCACGCCAGGGCCATCGCAATCATCACGCGCTGCCGCATGCCGCCGGAGAACTGGTGCGGGTAGGCCTTGATGCGGCGCTCGGGTTCGGGGATGCCCACATCACGCATCGCCTGGAGCGCGATCTCCTGGGCCTGGGCCGGGGTGACCCGTTGGTGGAGCAGGATCGCCTCGGTGATCTGGTCGCCGACGGTGTAGACGGGATTGAGCGAGGTCATCGGCTCTTGGAAGATCATGGCGATCTCGTTGCCGCGGATCTCGCGCATCTGCGATTCGGAGAGTGTGAGCAAGTTGACCTCGCCCTCGAGCCCGCGGAGGAGGATCTCGCCGCGATCGAATCGGCCCGGGGGGCGGGGGACGAGCTGGAGGCTGCTCATCGCGGTGACGGACTTGCCGCAGCCGGACTCGCCGACGACCGCGAGGGTCTGGCGCGGGTAGATGGACATGCGCACGCCGTCGACCGCCTGGATGCGTGGGCCCTTGCCGTTGTCGAAGGAGACGGCAAGATCGCGCACCTCGATGATGGGCTTGGTGTCGTCGACGGGGTGGCTCGGGCTGGTGGTCGGGGAGCTGGTCATCAGACGCGGGCCTTCTTGAGCTTGGGATCGATCGCGTCGCGGAGCGCTTCGCCGATGAGGTTGTACGCGAGGACCGTGAGGAAGATGGCGGCCCCCGGGAAGATCGCGAGCCACCACTTGAAGACGCCGGTCTCGTTCGTTGCGTCGGAAAGGAGTCGGCCCCATGAGGGTTGATTGACCGGGCCGAGCCCGAGGTAAGAGAGGATCGCCTCGATGAGGATGGCTGCGGCGATGGCGAAGGAGGCGTCGACGAGCACGGGCGTGACGCCGTTGGGAAGCATGTGGCGGAAGAGGATCGAGCGGAGCGGCAGGCCGACGGAGCGTGCGGACTGCACGAAGTCCTGGTTGCGGAGCTTGAGGAACTCGGCGCGGGTGAATCGGGCGGCGCCCGTCCAGGTCACGCAGCCGATGATGACCATCATGACGTAGGTGTTTCGCGGCAGCACGCCCGCGGCGACGATGAGCAGGAACAGCAGCGGGATTGCCATGAAGATCTCGACGACGCGGTAGAGCAACAGATCGATCCAGCCGCCGAAGAAGCCCATGAGCGCGCCGATCGTCACGCCGATGACCACGGCGATGCTCGTGGAGACCAGCCCGATGGAGATCGAGAGCCGGCACGCGTGGAGCATCTGGGTGAGCACGTCCTGCCCCTGGCCGTCGGTGCCGAGGATGAATCGCTTGGACTTGTCGTCGTCGGGGAGGAGCGCGGCGCGGCGCTCGCCGAGCCCCTCGGCCAGCGTTGTGCCGGGCGGCTCGAAGAAGAGCGCGGTGCTGGTCTGGCCGGGCGAGAAGGGGACGATGGTGTAGCTCGCCTCGATGGCGCCCGCGGACTCACGCTCGCGGTAGTCGAAACGCTCGAGCGGCTCGATCCACTTGTACGCCGAGACACCCCCGGCGAGCGCCGCGACGATCGCGACCCACGCGAGGCGTGCGCCGATCGAGCGCCAGGGGCGGGTCAGCGCGAGGAAGACGAACGCGAGCACCACCGCGACGATGGCCGAGGCGACAAGCGGGAACGACTCGCCCGACATCCATGCGTCGAGGCGCTCGGGAAGGTCGCGGCGCTTGCTGGTGGCGGCGGCCACGCGGACGAGCACCACGGTGAGCCCGCCCTGGAGTGCCGCGAGAATCAGCGCGGCGAACCGTTGGGATCGGGCCGGCCCGCGGCGCGGCAGGAGCAGCAGCGGCGCGGCGACGCCCAGGGCGAGGAGCATGATGTCGGCCGACGTGAGGTTGCGCAGCAGGGGAGAGGTCGTGTCGCCGGTTGCCGTGTCTCGGAGGATGAGGGGGTGGCCGCTGGCGATGAGCGGGGCGAGGATCGCGAGCACCGCGACGAGGCCGATCCACGCGAGGCTCGCGACGGCAGCGGGCCGCTTGAGCACCTGGCTCCACGCGTCGGCCCAGAAGCCCTTGGCGGGTTGATGGCCAATGCCTTGGGCGAGTTGGACGCCGGTGACGGAGGAGGGCGGGTTGGACGCTTCGGTGCTCATCGGGTGCTCGTCATGGATGGGCCTACTCGTAGGTGATGCGGGGGTCGGCCAGCGCGTAGAGGATGTCGGCCAGGAGGAGCGCGAGGAGGTTGACGGCTCCGACAATGAGTGTGGTCGCGAGGATGAGTTCGCGATCGCGCAGGTTGATCGCCTCGATCGCGAGGTTGCCCATGCCCTGCACCGTGAAGATGCGCTCGATGACGACGCTGCCGGAGAGCATGGCGGGGAAGATCGAGACAAACATGGTGATGAGCGGGAGCAGGCTGTTGCGGAAGACGTGGCGGAAGAGCACGTCGCGGGGGGCGACGCCCTTGGCCTTTGCTGTGCGGACGTAGTCGGCGTTGAAGTTCTTGAGCATCGCGGCGCGGGTCTGCTTGGAGAGCACGGCGAACCCGCCATAGACGAGGCAGAGCACGGGCAGGCAGACGTGCCAGAGCATGTCGAGGATGTAGCCGCGCTGGAAGGCGCCGCTGTCGGAGAACGAGGGCAGGAAGGCGAAGGTGTCCGACGCGGCGTCGTGGAGCCCGGCGACGGGGAACCAGCCGAGATAGTCGTCGCTCGCGAGGAAGCCGATCGCCAGCACGCCGGCGAGCGGGATGGGGAACGACCAGAGCGCGACGTAGAGCGCGCCCATGCCGACGTCGATGGGCCCGCCCGCCCGGGCCGCGGCGAGCATGCCCGAGGGGACCGCGATGATGTAGATGAGCACGAAGGCGATGACGTTGAGAATCAGCGTGACCGGCAGCGCCTCGGCGATGAGCGTCGCGACGGGGCGCGATCGGGCGAACGAGACGCCAAGGTCCGGCGCCCCCACTGACACGACGCCCGGGATGATCGGCAGCCCGGCCTCGGGGTAGGGCTTGGCGCGAAGCATCGCGATCTTCTTGGCCCGCTCCGTGATCGCGGCCTCGTACGCGGCGATGGCCTCGGCGGCGGCGGCGTCGACGGCCTGCCAATCGGGGTGGTCGCGATCGGGCTCGTGTCGCTCGATGATGCGCGGGCGGACCTTGCCCGTGCCGTAGACGAAGCTCTCGAGCCCAACGCCGCGGAGGTACTGCGCCAGGGCCTGCTCGTGCTCGGCGCCGGCGGCAATGAATCGGGCCCGGGCCATGGCGTAGGCGTTGGTCTGGCGGCGGAAGGCGCGGTCCTTCGACGCGGCGGTCGCGTCGTCCGGCCAGATGTGGCGATCGGCGTTTGCGGTCGGGAGCTCTTCGGCGTGGTATTGCCAGCCGACGAATGGCTTGATGGGTCGCGGCGCGCGCTGGCGGGCGCCGTCGGGCGAGATCTGCTCGCGCTGCCCAAACTTGACGGGGCTGACGCGTCCGAGCCATCGGCCGTACTGAACGACGACGGGGTCGTTGAGGCCGTAGCGGTCCTCGAGGTAGGCCTCCTGGAGGGCTCGGCTGGAGGCTTCCATTTGCCCGCCGGCGACGCGGAGGCCCGCGCCGATGCCGCCCGGGGAGAGGGCGATGAGCATGAAGATGAGAAACGTGATGCCGATGATCGTTGGGATCATCAGCAGCAGGCGTCGGAGGATGTACGTTCCCATGGGCGGGTCCCTCGCGTGCGCGTCAGAGGCCGGGCGAGGGGACGGCGAAGAACTCGACGTACTCGATCCCCTTCGGGTACGCGTGCACGTTGCCGAGTTCCTTGTCGATGAATCGCAGCCAGGGGATCTCGCGGAGGAAGGTGTAGGGCTGATCGGCGTGGAGCACGCGGTGCAGCTCGTGCCAGACGAGCATGCGCTCGGCCTCGTCGAGGGTGGCACGCCCCTTGTCGATCAGGCGATCGGCCTCGGGGTTGGCCCACTGCGTGAAGTTGTCGCCCTGGTTCTCGATGGATGCCGAGTGCCAGATCTGGCGCGGGTCGCTCTCGGGGGAGCTCGCCGACCAGGAGAGACTGATCGCGTCGAAGTCCCGCGCGTTGAGCTTGTCGGCGAAGATCGACCAGTCGATCGGGTTGTGTGTCATGCGGATGCCAACCAGAGCGCATTGGTTCTGCACGTAGTTGGCGAGCTGGACGATGCTGTCGCTGCCGACCGAGTAGGTGTATTCCCACTCGAACTCGTTGCCCTCCTGATCTTCCAAGATGTTGTCGCCGTCGCGGTCCTCCCAGCCGGCCTCGGCGAGGAGCTCGCGGGCCCGCTCGAGGTCGTAGGGCCAGGGCGTCACGTCGGGTGCGCTGGCCGGGGACGCGGAGTTGTTGGGGCCGGTCGCGATCCTCCCGATGCCTCGTGAGACGTCCTCGATGAGAAGCTGGCGATCGAGCAGGTGTGTCATCGCCAGACGGACGCGGCGGTCGTGGAAGGGCGTGAGGCGCTGGCCGTTGCGCTTGCCGCACTGCCACGCGATGAACGAGTAGCCGGATCGCATGTTGATCCAGTTGAGCGCGTGGTTCTCTTCTTTCCACTTCGGGTTGCCCGCGAGGGTGTCGGTCCACTGCGCGGAGGTCGGACGGACCATGTCGGCCTCACCGTTCTTGTACGCGGTGATGGCGGCGAGGTCCTCGGTGATCGAACGGAAACGCACGCGGTCGACCGAGGGCTTGTTAGCGCCCCAGTACGACTCGTTGCGTACCACAACGAAGGGCGAGCCGGGGCTCCACTGGTCGCTGGGGTCGGTGCTCTCGAGCTTGAAGGGGCCGGAGCCCATGAGCAGGCTCGTTGCCTGGTTCAGCTGGGCGGGCGTGAAGTTCTCGTAGTAGTGCTTCGCGAGCACGTAGTAGTTGAGGGCGACGGTGAGGTTGGAGTACAGCGGCTCTTTGAACTTGAACTCGACGGCATACTCGGAGATCGCAATGACGTCGTCGACGTTGTTGACGATGGCGCGGACGCGCTCGGTCTCGAGCTCGGGGTTGAGGATGAAGTCCTTCCAGGTGAAGACCACGTCGTCGGCCTGGACGGGCTCGCCATCGTGGAAGCGCGCGTTCTCGCGGAGCTTGACGCGGAGCCAGAGGCCTTCGGGGTCGTACTGCCACGCCTCGGCGAGCACGCCGCGCATCTCGAGCGTCTCCGGGTGGTAGTCGCCGAGGACATCGAACACGAGGTCGTTGACGCGGCGTGCGTAGACGTCGGTCGAGATGAAGGGCATCGCCTTGGGCATCTGCGCCTCGAAGATCTCGACGAACTCGCCGCCCAACGCGAAGTCGTCCATCGCGGCAGGGTCGTTGGCGTAGTCGGGAAGCGGCTGCCAGGCGACCTCGACGCCCGGGCGCGTCCAGGACTCGTCGCGGACGGCCGGCGTTCCGGGGGTGTCCGTGGCGGCCCGAGCGACGACGCCGGTCTCGAGGGCGCGCTCCACGCGGGCGAGTTGCTTCTCAAGCGAGCCGACCTTGCCCAGCAGCTCGCGGTTCTGCTCGAAGCGGCGATCGTCCTGGATCATCGCGAGCACCACGCCAACGCCGACGAGCAGCACTGCCAGGAGAATCACGAAGTCCTTGAGGCCGAACTTGTTGTACATCGTCACCGTCCCTTGTCCGGGGCACGATCGCGCGCGGGCATGCCGGGCGCGGGCGGGCCGAGGTGGGGACACGATACCCAAGCGGACCGCCGCCCGCGAGGCCCGCAGGAGGGTTTGGCGGCTGGATGTTGCGATTTGGCGACTACCGACGTGCGCGGCGCGGATCGAGCGCCTCGCGGAGCCCCTCGCCGACGAAGTTCAGGGCGAGCAGCGTCGTCCCGAGCAGCAGGCAGGGGAAGAGCAACAGCCACCAGTTGCTCCGGAACGTGTTGAGCTCGCCAAGCCCCTCGGCCGCGAGGTTTCCCCAGCTCGGCAGCGGGGGCTTCACCCCGATGCCCAGGAATGAAAGGAAGGATTCCTGCAGAATCGCCTGCGGAACCGTGAGCGTGGCGTACACGATCACGGGGCCCAGGACGTTGGGCAGCAGGTGGCGGAAGAAGATGCGCCGGCCCGGGGCCCCCACCGCTCGCGCCGCCTCGACGAACGGGCGTGCCTTCAGGCTCAGCACCTGGCCGCGGATGACGCGCGCCATGGTCAGCCAGCTCACGCCGCCGATCGCGACGAGCAGGATGCCCACGTCGATGAGCGAGCGTTGGAGGCGTGAGAGGTCGGTGCCGGTGCGGGCGATGTATTGCTCGACGAGCGCGTCGCCGGCGACGGCGAGGAGAACCACGAGGAGGATGTACGGGAGGCCGTAGAGAATGTCGACAAGGCGCATCATGACCGCGTCGACCCGGCCGCCCATGTAGGCGGCGATGGAGCCGTAGAGCGTGCCGATGAACACGGAGATCAGTGCGGCGGCGATGCCGATGCCCAGCGAGATCCCGCCGCCGGTCAGCGACCGGACGAGCAGACTCCGCCCGAGCACGTCGGTGCCGAGGATGGGCGACGGCCAGTGCTCCCGGAGCGCCTCGGCGGCCGGGCCGGCGGTCTGCGCGACCGCTGTGTCGGGATCGATGCCGAGTTCGGCGGCGACCTGCTCGATGGTGGCGGCGGGCACGGCGCTGTTGAGCCGGAGGATCGCCTCGTCGTCCTTGGGCCAGAACGCGGGCGGGAGCCGGCCCTCGCGGGGCTGGCCGGCGTTGTAGCGCGGCGTGCTTGCCTGGCTGCCTTCGACCTCGCTGACCGAGCCGAGTGTGTAGGGCAGCGAGCCGAGGCAGAGCACCAGCATGAGCCCCAAAAAGCCCAGCCCAAGCACGCCCGCGAGCGAGCGCGTGAGCGGATTGTCGCGGACGGGCGGCGGGGCCTTGATCGCGGGGATCGATGTCTCGGTTGGTGCGGGCCGCGGCGGCATGGGCCGAGACAATACCACGCTGCGCGGCGGGTGTGTGCGACCCGTCGCCGGGTGCCGGCAGAACCAACAACAGCACATCGCGGCCGATGCCCGTACAAGCGGGTGAAACGTATAACCACGCGTGGGCTTGTCCGTGCGGTTCAACCGCCCCGCCCGTCATGGAGGATGGGCGCGGCTGGGTCCTCGCCCTCGGAGGTCCGAACTCGCGT
>CAYQAD010000141.1:0-3981 GCA_964415125.1 uncultured Phycisphaeraceae bacterium
GAGCAGGGTCAGCGTGTCCTCACCGACGGTGAAGCCCGTGACCTGCTCGAGTTGCTGGAGGAACGCGCGCTCGAAGCCCATCGCCTCGGACGAGCCGCCCATCTTGGTGGTCGCGATGTTGCCCAGGTCGAAGTTGCCCTTGGCGATCTCGCCGAGATCGAGGCCCGAGGTGAAGCGGTTGAGACCGGTGCTGCCGGAGACGTTGCCGTCGTCGGCGATGTTGAGCGACGGCATGCTCATGCCCTCGGGCAGCAGGCTCGCCACGTCGACACCCTGGAACTGGGAGAGGTTCCAGTCGCCCATGAGCTGCGAGGCAAGGCTGGTGCCCATGTCGAAGAGCCCGGCGCTGCCGCCCGACTCACAGCCGGTGGTGCCGGCGGCGCCGAGTGCGAGGGTGCCGACAAGTGCGAGGCGGGTGATGGTCGTTGCGGCCATGGCGGAGTCTCCTGCGAGTGCGCGGTCGTGTGTTCTGGATACGACGCGAGAGAATAGCCGTGCGCGACGCGTGCGGCGCTGGCGCCGATGGGGTTGGCATGGGCCTGGCCTGGGCGCACGACGCGACCGCCGGATGTGGGCTCTCTCACCTCCCACACACCCGGCGGCCGACGCGTGCTCCGCGTTGCGTGCAACGCGGCGCAGGTGCCTGGGCGTCGCCGGGCCGCCTCTCTCATGGTCGGCCCAGCGACACTGCCCAAGCGTGTGCGGATCGAATGCCGATGGGCTCGGCGCCCGGCCCGCACATGTCCTCCCCGCTCCCCCCGCTCTCTCTTCGGGGCGCTCTGTTCGGAGCACCCTGTTCGGAGAACTCTTCTCGGAGCGCCCTCTTCGGAGCCGTCTCGGGAGCAGCACGCGTTGTCGCGCGACGCGCCATCTCCGATCGGCCCCTCTCACCGGGCCGGCACGCTCGCGCTGCGTGCCCGTCGAGCCGAGGCTCGGAACGGTCGGCGACGCGGTCGCGTGATCTCAATCCGAGAAGCACGCGTCGCACCCCGCACAAAAACGCGATGTTTCGCGCGGGGATGTCTGATTGATATGGCGCCCGCGCCCAGCGGTCACGCGCTGCGTCATGCCCGACCCGCCAAGTTGGCAGCCACTCACTCGCCTCGTGCGGCGCAGCGAGCGGCCTGTTCACGCGGGTTTTCATCGTGCCGCGACGTTCGCGGCGGCGCGGCATGTGAGCGTGCACAAACGTGCGCGGCTGGGCCGGCTGGGCAAGGCCGAGACGTCCGAGTTGTGCGCGTGGCGCTGCGTCTTATAGCGGCGGGTGTTGGTCCGATGTCGCGGCGTTCGGCCGAGAAGTCGGCGTGCGGTATTGCCCAGTCGGCACGACCGACGGCCTCGGGCACAACGCGGCGATCTCCGGCTTGTTCGCGGGATGCGGGTTTGCGATGTTGCCCGGTGAGACTTTCCCGAGCGGCCCGGTGCCGAAGCGCCCGATGCCGCGAAGGCCGAGCGGTACGGATACCGATCGGCATGCCTAGTCGGAGGAGGAATCCGATGCTGCCCACGAATGCTTCAGACCGTTTCTTTGGTCCGCCTGCTGCGCGTTCAAGCACGCAGAACGGGGGGCCGCGTTCGCTTGCGGCCGCGACGGCGGAGCAAACCGAAGCGCTGATGAAGCTCGCGACGGGTTCTCGGATCAACCGCGCCGCCGACGACCCGGCGGGGCTCATCGCGGCCGAGGCGCTCAACAGCCAGCTCGCCGCGCTCGAGGCCGAGACGCGCGCTTCGGAGCGCGCCTCGGCGATCGCGCGGACCGCGGATGGGGCGCTCGAGGCACTGTCGGAGTCGCTCGTTGATGCGAAGGCGGCGGCGGTCGCCGCGGCCAACACGGGCGGCAACAGCGAGGCCGAGCAGCGCGCATACGAGACGGAGATCAGCGCCGCGGCGCTCGCGGCCGACCGCGTGGCATCAACGGCCGAGTTCAACGACACCCCCCTCTTCGACGGGCTCATGACCATCGCGATCAAGGACGCCCGCCTCGATCTGCCCGAGGTCTACTCGACGGACCTGGGCATCGACGAGGCATCGGTTGCGAAGCCCGAGGACGCGGCCTCGATGCTGGACAGCGCGATCGAGCGCATCGCAACGGTCCGCGGCGCGATCGGCATGTTCGAGCGCGAGACGGCCGCGATCGGGCGGGCCGCGGCGGTGGAGTTTGAGAACGTCGCTGCGGCGCGCAGCACGATCGTCGACACCGACTATGCCCAGGCGGCCGCCGAGGAGAACCGCGCGTCGATCCTGCAGGCTGTCAACGTCACGCTGCTGGCCACGAACATCGAGGGCCCCGATCGCCTGACCGGCCTCTTGGGGTAGGCACCTCATCGACCGATCCACACTCTCGCGAGGGGCCGACCAGACCCCACCTCTCCGCGGGCGGGATGCGCATGGGCATCCCGCCCGCGATTTTCATTGTGCCCGGCGCGCCTGCGCTCGGCCGAGCCCGACGCCCACGCCCGTCCAGATCGCGCAGCAGCCGATCGCGACGGCCGCGAGCGCCGGCGCGCCGAGCGCGCCGATGCCCGCACCCCACGCGAGCGAGCCGGCGGCGTCGGAGGCGCGGTAGACGAAGGTGTCAAGGACGTTCTTGGCCTTGTAGCGCTGGTCGCGTGGGAGGACGGTGAAGAGGGTCTCGCGCGCGGGCTTGGCGAGGCCGTTGTTCGCGACGCGTCGACCCGCGTCGAGCAGCGCCACCAGGGTGAGCGCGGGGAGCAGATCGAGCCCGAGCACGAGGAAGCCCAGCGCGAATGCGATCGGCATCGCGGCGAGGGCGACACCCGTGCCAAGCCGCCGGAGCACGGGCCCGAGCACGAGGGCCTGCACGATCAGCGTGGCGACCTGGGCCACGAGCTCGACCTTGCCGAGAAACGCGGCCCGCTCGGCGGTGCCCCCGATCGCCGACTCGATCAGGCCCAGCTTGGTGAAGTACCAGAACGTGGACAGCAACGGATAGATCGCGAGATACGCGACGATTGCGAGCAGATACGGCTGGCGGGCAACATCGGCAAGCCCCTGCCACGCGGGCGGCACGCGTTGGTGCGCCTCGGGCGCACCGGCATACGAACGCGTGGCGTACAGCACCAGAAGCACCGCTGCGAGTGCGAGCAACGCCGCAGCGATCAGGAAGCTCGCGCGCGGCCCGAGGTCGGTGGCGAAGCGCATTGTGATCGCGCTGCCGAAGGCCGCGCCGAGTGTGCCGCCGAGCGCGATCGGGCCGAATCGCCGCTTCGACGCGTCGAGCCCGTGCGTGTCGACCATGAGCTGCCAGAAGACGCTGACCGCGAACAGGTTGAAGACACTGAGCCAGACGTAGAACGCTTGTCCAACAAGTCTACGTGTCGCGTCATTCGCGCCCTCTTCGAGCGCGCCGGGCACCCACGCAAAGCCCACAAGGCAGAGCGCCGACCCCAGCAGAATCGCTGGTGCGAGCGCGCGGCGGCGCACGCGGTTCACGAGCATGCCGTAGATCGGCTGGAGCGCGAGCGTGATGATGGCGGTGAGCAGAAAGAGTCGGCTGACGTTCGACACGCCGCCCTCGAGACCCATCGCCTCGCGCCATGGGCGCAGGAGAAAATACGCCGTGAGGATTCCGAAGAATGCGGCCGAGGCGAGAACCGAGCGCGTGAAGTCCGGCGACGCGGAACCGTGACCATCGGATGGGCGTAGGGGCACTCGAAGCATGGCCCGTGGCTACCGGGCCGGTGTGGTTGCCGTTGCGTGTTTCGCGGCTTGGGTGATTCCTCGGGAGTGGGCGCGCGCTTCGTGGCGACACCGGCGCGACGCAAGAGGATCGTCCGTTGCAACCCGGCGTCTCGGCGCCGGGTATGCCAGCTCGGTGCCCTCGACGTGCACCACGCAAGCTTGCGGCCGGCCGCCGACCAACTCGCATACCCCCCCAGCGAGCCCGGCGGCCGCGCCGCGCGCCGACCTCACGATTCCACGGCGATTCGAACAACGGTGGTTCGAACAACGGCGGTCCGA
>CAYQAD010000141.1:4081-6971 GCA_964415125.1 uncultured Phycisphaeraceae bacterium
CAACGGCGGTCCGAACAACGACACCGCCCTGCCGACGGACGCTTCGGCGATGGTGGGGTCGCACGCGTCGGCGTCCGCCTCGCCCTCGGAAAGCGCTTAGCCCTTGAAGTCCTTGGCGGTGCCGCCCGCCTCGTGGGCTTGCCCGAGGCGCTTGAGCGCGACGGCGTACGCGGCGGTACGCATGTCGACGCCGTGCTCCTCACGCGTCTTCCAGCACGCGTTGAACGCGTCTTCCATGATGCCCTTGAGCCGATCGTGCACCTGCGGCAGGGTCCAGCGATCACCGGAGATGTTCTGCACCCACTCGAAGTACGACACCGTCACGCCGCCCGCGTTGGCGAGGATGTCGGGGACGACGACGCAGTCGGTGTCCTTGAGGATCTCGTCGGCCTCGGGCGTGACCGGGCCGTTGGCGAGTTCAACGATGGCGCGGGCCTTGATGTCGGCGGCGTTGCCCTCGGTGATCGCGTTCTCGAGTGCGGCGGGCGCGAGGATCGTCACGTCCATCGTCAGCACGTCGTCGTTGTCGGTGGTCTTGCCGTCGCTTGAGATGGGGAAGCCCTCGATCTTGCCGGTGTCCTGCTTGTGCGTGATGAGCTTCTCGACGTCGAGGCCCTTGGGGTCGTAGACGCCGCCGCGGGAATCGGTGGCGGCGACGAGCGTGCAGCCGAACTCGGCCATGAGTCTGGCGTAGTGCTGGCCGGCGTTGCCGAAGCCCTGGATGCCGATGGTGACGTCCTTGGGGTTCCAGCCCTTCTTGTCGATGAGCAGACGTGAGCAGTGGACGCCGCCGCGTGCGGTCGCGTCGTCGCGGCCGAGCGAGCCGCCCAGCTCGACGGGCTTGCCGGTGATCACGCCCGGCTCGCGGCGGCCGGCGAGCTTGGCGTACTCGTCGGCCATCCACGCCATGACCTGTGCGTTGGTGTAGACGTCGGGCGCGGGCACGTCGGTGCGCGGGCCGATCGCGTGCCCGAGTGCGCGGACCCAGCCTCGGCTCAGTCGCTCGAGCTCGGCGAGGGAGAGCTCGCGCGGGTTGACGGTGATGCCGCCCTTGCCGCCGCCGAAGGGGATCCCGACGCAGGCGCACTTGCAGGTCATCCAGAAGGCGAGGGTCTTGACCTCGTCGAGGTTGGTGTCGGGATGGAAGCGGATGCCGCCCTTGGCGGGCCCTCGCGTGTCGTCGTGTCGGCAGCGGTAGCCGGCGAAGAGCCGGAGCGAGCCGTCGTCCATGCGCACGGGGATGGTCGCCTCTGAGATGAGCATCGGGTGGCGCATGCGCTCGACGGTCTCGGCGTGCACGCCGGCGACCTCGGCGGCCCTATCCAGGCGCTCGAGTGCGGAGGCGAACAGAGACTCGGAATGGTCGGAGGGGGCTTCGGTCAGCGTGGTGGCGGACATGCGCGCGTGAGCCTTTCTGCGGCTCTGCGGTGTGCGGCCGCATCGGATGATACTGTCCCTCACACACCCCCGGCCGGCCGGACGGCACGAACAGAGGAAGATCGAAAATGGTTATAGAAGATTCGAGCCGCTGGCCTGCCCGTCGCGCCGTTGTGCGCTGCCGAGCGTGGGGTGCCACGCACACGATCGCGGCCCTCGCCTTGGCGCTGCTTGCGCCGCAGGCGCGCGCCATGCAAGGACAAGACATGCCCACAGACACACCCCGTTCGGCCGGCGACCGCGTGCGCATCGTCGTGCCCGAGGAGACGCCCGACATCACCCGCCCGACCGGCGACGACGCGCTGGGCGTGCCCATGCCCGCGGGGGACCTCGGGCCCGAGGTCTACCGCGAACGCCGGCGCGCGCTCATGCAGCACATCATGGACACTGGCGGCGGGGTCACGGTCGTCTTCGGGGCCGACTCCATCGGCGACGGCGGCCGGCAGGACCTGAACTTCTACTACCTCACCGGCATCAACGCCGAGCCCGGCGCAGCCCTGCTGCTCGCGCCCGAGAACGACACCTACACGGAGACGCTCTACCTCAAGATGCTCGACGTTGAGGACAACGTCTGGCACGGGCATCGAGCGCGGCTCGGGCGCGCGATCGAGCTCGGCACGGGCATCGCGAAGGTCCACCGGACGAGCCGGCTGCCCGGCGCACTCGCCCAGGCTGTGCTGCGCAGCGAGAGCAAGCACCTCGTGTTCCTCGGGCCCGTGGTGGGCTTCTCGAGCCCGATCCCCAAGGCGCTGGGCACGATGCGCGACGCGGCCGCTCGGATTCCGGGCGCCTCGGTCCGCCTGGACAACGACGTGCTGCCGCGGATGCGGCAGACCAAGAGCGAGGCCGAGCTGGTGCTGATGCGCCGCGCGAGCGACGCGACGAAGAAGGGGCACGAGGCGGCGATGCGCGCCGCGCGGGTCGGCATGACCGAGTCGGCGCTGCGACGCGTCTTCGAGGACACCTTCTTCGAGCACGGCTGCGAGCGGACGGCATACACGCCGATCGTCGCGGGCGGGCCCAACTCGTGCGTGCTGCACTACCCGGCTGTGTCGCCCATGGGGCAGCGGCCCTTCGAGGCGGGCGACCTGGTGCTGTGCGACGTCGGGGCGGAGTACCAGGGATACGCCAACGACGTCACGCGGACCTGGCCCGTCGATGGCGTCTTCACGCCGAGGCAGCGCGAGGTGTACGAGGTCGTGCTCGCGGCCCAAGAAGCCGCGATCGCCGCGATCAAGCCCGGCGTGACAGTGCACGAGCTCCACATGATCGCCCGCAACGTGATCGAGCAGGCCGGGTATACCGACGACATGCCGCACGGCCTGAGCCACTTCATCGGCCTGGATGTGCACGACACGGGCCTGTACGACGAGCCGCTCTCGCCGGGCAGCCTCATCACGGTCGAGCCGGGCATCTACCTCCCCGAGGAAGAGATCGGCATCCGCATCGAGGA
>CAYQAD010000142.1:0-6920 GCA_964415125.1 uncultured Phycisphaeraceae bacterium
GGGCATCCCCCCGGCGCCGCGCGGCACGCCGCAGATCGAGGTCGAGTTCTCCCTCGACGCCAACGGCATCCTCACCGTCAGCGCGACGGAGAAGGCGACCAACAAGTCCGCCGACATCAAGATCACCAACTCGGGCGGCCTGTCCGAGGACGAGATCGAAAAGATGAAGGCCGACGCCGAGGCGCACGCCGCCGAGGACGCCAAGCGCCGCGAGCTGGTCGACGCCAAGAACAAGGCCGACCAAATGGTCCACCAGACCCGCCAACAGCTCGAGGAGCACGGCGACAAGGTCTCGGGCGAGACCCGCTCGAAGATCGAGTCGGCTGTGTCCAACCTCGAGGCCAAGCTCAAGGGCGACGACGCCGCTCCGATCACCGCCGCGATGACCGAGCTCGAGCAGTCGGTCATGGAGCTCGGCAAGGCGATCTACGAGAACGCGGCTTCACAGGGGGCCGCCGACGCCGGCAACGCCTCAGCACAGGCCGGCGGCGACACCGGCGGTTCATCCTCCGACAACGACGACGTCATCGACGCCGAGTACGAGGTCAAGGACGACGACAACAAGCCGTCCTAACCCCGCCTCATATCGCCCACCAGCAGGCGATTCTGAGCCGAACACGCACGCCGCCGGGGCCACCAGGGCCCCGGCGGTTTTTCATGCGCCCACCCCGCCCGCGCGAGTGCAGCGCACGATCGCTACACACAGATTGCCCAAACTACCTATATTGACGCACATCTCTCTCTCCGCCGGGGCCCGCGGCAACGCGACCCCGGCAATTCCAACCAAGTCCGGCGCAAGTCTCCCGTGCCACTGCTTGGCCCGAAGGGCAAGCAGTGCGCGTTGTCGGAGCGCCTTCGCCCACCTGAATCAGCTAATCAACTCACGCAACCGAGCCGCCATCGCCGCCCCCGCCAACGCCCGATGGCTGATGCGGTTCTTCTCCTCCGGCGCAAGCTCCGCACCAGTGCGCGCGTGCTCCGGCCCAACCAGAAACAGCGGGTCATACCCGAACCCCTGATCCCCCGCCGGCACCCGCGGCGGCTCACCGATCCGCCCCTCAAATGCCCCGCGTGCCTCGGCAGCAATGCCATCCACACCCGGAACCGCGAGCGCCATCACGCACAAAAACCGAGCCGTCCGATCCGCCGCCGCCACGCCCGCAAGCTCGCGCAAGAGCTTCGCGTTATTCGCCGCGTCGCGCGACTCCCGGTCCATGCCCGTCTCGCGCCCGTCCGTGCAGTAGTGGCTCGAGTCCACACCCGGCGCGCCGCCCAGCGCGTCGACCACAAGCCCCGAGTCATCCGCCAGGCAAGGCGTGCCCGTCTGCTCGGCGTACCCACGCGCTTTGATTCGCGCATTCGCCTCGATCGTCCCGCCATCCTCGACCGGCTCGCTCAGCCCATCGAACTGCGCAAGCGATACCAGCCGAACCGCGTCCCCAAGCGCCGCCGAGAAGATCGGCTGCAACTCCGCCACCTTGTGCGGGTTGCCCGTCGCCAGAACGATCTCAGAGAGGTCAAGCATGCCGCGACTCTAGCCGGCCGCCCGCGCCTCGCGAGCGCTCGGCCCGAGCCCGGCGTCCCGCGTGCGCGAGCCCGCCGCCGTCCGCCTTGCCCGACCCTCCGACCACGCCTTCACTCCCATATGTCAGCAGAAACCGGTACGCCCTCCTCCGACCGCCAAGCCATCGCCACCGCCGCCGCCGACGCCCTCGACGCCGCCCGCTCCTCGGGCCGTGTCGACGACCACCCCGTCCTCGCCGGGTTCGACGGCTTCGTCGACGAGATCATCCACGTCGTCGATCGCCGCCACTCCATGGACACCATGGACTTCGCCCGCATCGAGACCATCCCCGCCTACGCCGAGCGCATCGCCAAGGCCGCCGGCAAATCCGCCAACATCGAGCTCGTCAACATCGAGACCCGCTTCGGCGGCAACGGCCCGCTCATGGCCGGCGCCATGGCCCAGCTCGGCGCACCGACCACCTACATCGGCGCGATCGGCCGCGAGGACGACCACGCCGCGCTCATGCCCCTCTTCGAGCCGTTCGCCAAGCGCTGCGACACCATCATCCCCGTCGCCGCACCGGGCCACACCGACGCGCTCGAGTTCCACGACGGCAAGCTCATGCTCGGCAAGCCGCAGAACGTCCAGATCATCACCTGGGACCACCTCAAGCAAACCGTCGGCCTCGAAGCCCTCGTGAAGTTCGCCACCGACGCCGCCCTCATCGCGAACGTCAACTGGACCCTCTCCGGCGGCGTCCCCTCCATCTGGCGCGGCATGATCGACGAGCTCCTCCCCGCGCTCCGCCCGCACGCCCAGGGCAAGCCCCGCCGCGTCATGATCGACCTCTCCGACCCCGCCAAGCGCACCGACCGCGACATCGCCGACGCCCTCGCGCTGCTCGCCGAGATGAACGCGCTCGCCCCCGTCACCCTCGGGCTGAACCTCTCCGAGTCCGAGCGCATCAACCGCGTCGTCGACGCCGGCGCCTACGCCGACGACCGACCCCTCGCCGCCCGCGTGCAAGACGCCGCCGTGCGACTCCAGAAGGCAACCTCGCTCGACACCATCGTCATCCACCCGCGCGAGGGCGCGGGCGCCGCCAGCGCCGCGGACGACTCGGCATGGTTCACCGGTCCCTTCACCGCCTCGCCCAAGCTCTCCACCGGCGCGGGCGACCACTTCAACGGCGGCTTCGCCTTCGCCCAGGCGCTCGGCATGCCGCTCGACCAATCCCTCGCCGTGGGCACCGCCGTCAGCGGCGCGTACGTCCGCGACGCCGAGTCGCCCACCCTCGACCGCCTCATCCCCTTCCTCCGCGACCTGCCCGAACGCGACGACTAGCCCGCCCTCGCCGAGGGCAAGCCCTACCATCCCGCATGCCCCACCCGCTGCTCGAAACACTCGGCGTCGCCAGCGATCCCCGTCTCGGCCCCGCCTCCGAGTCCGGCCCGGGCCGGTTCGTCTCGGACAACCCGAGCACCGGGGAGCCCATCGCCTCGATCCGCCTCGACACCGCCGCTGATCTCGAGCGCGAGACCACCTCCGCCGTCGAAGCTTTCCACACCTGGCGTCCCGTCCCCGCCCCCGTCCGAGGGCAGGTCGTCCGCGCGATCGGCGAAGAGCTCCGCCGCCTCCGCGAGCCGCTCGGCGAGCTCGTCGCCCTCGAGGTCGGCAAGATCCGGGCCGAAGGCATCGGCGAGGTCCAGGAAACCATCGACATCGCCGACTTCGCCGTCGGCCTCTCCCGCCAACTGCCGGGCCAGGTCATCCCCAGCGAGCGGCCCGACCACCGCATGATGGAGCAGTGGCTCCCCCTCGGGCCCATCGGCGTCATCACCGCATTCAACTTCCCCAACGCCGTCTGGGGCTGGAACGCCATGCTCGCCGCGATCTGTGGCGACACGGTCCTCTGGAAGCCCTCACTCCTCGCCCCGCTCACCGCGATCGCCACCAACGCCATTGCAGACCGCGTCGCCACCGAGATGGGCCACCCGGGCGTCTTCCGCCTCGTCATCGGCACCGACGACGAGGTCGGCGAGCGCCTGATCGCCGACAAACGCCTCCCCCTGATCTCCGCCACCGGCTCCTGCCGCATGGGCCGACACGTCGCCCAGGTCGTCGCGGGCCGCCTCGGCAAGACCCTCCTCGAGCTCGGCGGCAACAACGCCTGCATCGTCGAGCCCGACGCCGACCTCGACCTCGCCCTCCGCGGCATCGTCTTCGGCGCCATCGGCACCGCCGGCCAGCGCTGCACCACCACCCGCCGCCTCTACCTGCACGAATCCATCGCCGAAGAGTTCACCAAGAAACTCGTCGCCGCCGTCGAGAGCGCCGCCATCGGCGACGCCCTCGCCGAGGGCACCCTCGTCGGCCCGCTCATCACCCAGCAATCGGTCGAGCAGTTCGAGTCGGCCGTCAAAGCCGCGCAGCAGCAGGGGGGCGAGCTCCTCTGCGGCGGCACGCGCGTGCAAGGCAAGCCCGGCAACTACGTCCACCCCGCCGTCGTCCGCGCGCCCTCCTTCGACCTGCCGATCGCCAAGGAAGAAACCTTCGCGCCGCTGCTCTACGTCTTCACCTACGCCGACCTCGACGACGCGATCGCCCAGAACAACGCCGTCGACCAGGGCCTCTCCTCGGCCCTCTTCGCCGGCTCCATCCGTGCCTCCGAGCGCTTCCTCAACCCATCGGGCGCCGGCTCCGACTGCGGCCTCGCCTACGTCAACCTCGGAACCTCCGGCGCCGAGATCGGCGGCGCGTTCGGCGGCGAGAAGGACACCGGCGGCGGACGAGAGTCCGGCTCCGACTCATGGAAGGCGTACATGCGACGCCAGACCTGCACCATCAACTTTGGCACCCAGTTCCACTTCGCACAAGGGATCACCTTTGGCTGACCAAACCCAATCGACCCAAACACAGCCGACCCAGACCACCGCCGAGGCCCAGCCCGGCACCGGCACCGAGGCCCTCGCCGCCGCCGCCGTCGCCGACGTCGCCTCCGACATGCTCGTCGGCCTCGGCTCCGGACGCACCGCCAAGCGCGCCATCCGCGCTCTGGCCGACCGCGTCCACAACGAGTCGCTCAAGATCCAGTGCGTCGCCACCAGCGAGCGCTCCGACGCCCTCGCCAAAGAGCTCGGCCTCGACGTGATCGACTTCCACCGCGTCAGCCGCGTCCACCACTTCTTCGACGGCGCCGACGAGGTCGACCGCGAGTTCCGCGTCCTCCGAGGCTCCACCGGCTCCATGGCACGCGGCCGAATGGTCGCCTGGGCCTCCGACCGCACCCTCTACCTCGTCGACGCCGAGAAGGTCGTCGACAAGGTCGGCACCAGCGTCCCCCTCTCCATCGCCGTCATGGCCTACGGCTTCACCTCCATCCGCGACCGCATCCGCGACATGGGCTACAACGGCGTCGTCCGACGCAACGCCGAGGGCGAGACCTTCATCACCGACAACGGCAACCTCATCCTCGATGTCACGCTCGAAGGCGACGAGGACCTCGAGCAACTCTCCACCTCCCTCAACGACATCCCCGGCATCATCGACCACGGCCTGTTCATCCACGAGGCCGACGAACTCCTCATCGACCACCACGACCGCATCGAGCACCTCATCCGCCCCGAAGACGACTAGGCCCAGCTCTTCACAATGACCCCGCCCGACGCGATCAACCTCGCCGCCAAGCTCGCCACATTCACCGACACCTGGTCGCCCCGCATCGCCGCGCGCGTCAACGACCACGACGTCCGCCTGGTTCATCTCGACCAGCGCGAGTTCCCCTGGCACCACCACGAGAACACCGACGAGATGTTCCTCTGCATCGCCGGCGAGTTTTCGCTTGAGTTCCGCGATCGCTCGGTCCCGCTCAAGCCGGGCGAGATGATCGTCGTGCCCCGGGGCGTCGAGCATCGCCCCACGACCGCAACTTTCGCCCAGGCGCTGATCTTCGAGCGATCCGACACGGTCAACACCGGAAGCACCCAGAGCGATATGACGGTCGAAGCGCCGCCCGCTGTGTGACCCGCGCGCCCTTTCCGCCCGCTCAGTCGCCCCGCTCGCACGACGCCTTGAAGTCGGCCATGTCCTGCGTGACGCACTTGCGCATCATCTTCTTCATCATCGGTGCCATCACCGCGCCCATGACCTTCGCCGACATCGTCATCGGCGTGCCCTCGAAGTCGAGCGTCATCGTCGTGCCACCGCCCGGCGCATCGGCAAACCGCATCGTGCTCACGTACTTCGTCCCGCACGACTCGGCCGCCATCGTGTAATGCTCGTCCTGCACGACCTCGGTGATCTCAAACTCCTCGGTCGCCTCCTTGCCCATCATCACGCGGGTCTCCTTGAACCGCGTGCCGACGCCGAAGGGCCCATCCGTCACCCGCTCGATGCGCTCGATGCCCGACATCCGCTCGGGCCAGCGGTCGATGTCCGTCGAGCGCGCAAAGACGTCCGCGCGCGGCGCGTCGATCGTCTCGGAGAAACTCATCTTGGCCATGGCGGGCCCCCTTCGAAAGAGAGGCCCAGCCTACCGAAAATCCGCCGCGGGTCCTACCCGATGAACTACTGCCCCTGCGCCAGCGAGTACCCCGCCTCGCCGTCGAAGTGCTTGAGCGGCTGGAAGTCGGTCACGAAGAACTTCTCGGCCACCTTGTCCAGCAACCGGATGATCGGGCTCTGTCCGAGGCTCGCCGACGCGTGCATGTCCCGAAGCTCGAACCGCACGCGGTAATAGTCCACGATCTCCGTGTACACCGACCCGCTCGGCCACACCTGCGTGCCCCGATTGCTCATCATCGTCAGCTTGAAGGGCGTCTTCTCGCACAGCGCCTGCAGCCGATCCGCGAGCTCCTGCGGGCTCAGCAGCGTGTCCAGGTAGATATCACACCCAACAAACACGCTCTGCGTCGTCTCGAACGTGCGCATCAGCGTGTTGTGCCGGGGCCGCTCGGGCCGATCCAGCTTCGCGTCCGCGCCATCCGGCACGGGCGTCGCCTCGCGCGTCTCCGGCCCCTTGCCGAGCTTCGCGATGATCGCGTCGACAAAGTCCGCCGTGCCCAGCGTTGGGTGCTTGTCCTTGTCGCCGAAGTCGCCCGTGTGCGCGCCGGTCTCGAGCGCCGCGAAGATCGCGTTCTCGATGATCGCCGCCTCCTTGAGCAGGCCCACATGCCGCAGCATCATCAGGCCCGACAGGATCAGGCTCGTCGGGTTCGCGAGCCCCTTGCCCGCGATATCCGGCGCCGTGCCGTGCACCGCCTCAAAGATAGAAATGTGGTGCCCGATGTTCGCGCTGGGCGCAAAGCCAAGCCCGCCGACCAGCCCCGCCGCAAGATCGCTCACGATGTCGCCCTGCAGGTTCGGCAGCACGACCATCCGGAACTCCTGAGGCCGGATCACGAGATTCATGCAC
>CAYQAD010000143.1:0-6634 GCA_964415125.1 uncultured Phycisphaeraceae bacterium
CGGACTTACTTCAATCACGACTTTGCGACCGGGTATCCAGCGGGGCCGGATGTCTGGTATGAGTGCCGCAGGTGCGGGTGCGTCTTGAACGCTCGGGCCGAAGGCAACTATGAGCGATGTGCGTGCCTGAACATCCGATTTGATAGTGGTGCGGGACGGGTGTCGGTCGAGGACCACGCGGCGTTGTGCTTGTTCAGGACGCGTCAGCCATGGTGGCGTCGATTGGCGTCGCGGGGTGTCCAGCGGTAGATGGAGAGCACGGCTTGCCTTCGGTCAAGCCGTGGCACGGGGTGTTGGCGTGTTTAGTTGTCGGCGAAGTTGATTCGGCTGCTGACGGTGTCGGTGTTGAGGGTGACGTGTCGGCCGGTGTTGGTGGTGCGTGTGGTGGTGTGTCGGGCGGGCCACCAGGGGTAGCCGTTGATGCCTCGGTGGATGTAGTCGGGTGCGTTGACGATGAGTGCGCCCTGGAAGTAGCGGATGGTGGCCGCGTCGCCGCCGTTGTCGGTCCACTGGTCGATTTCGACGGTGGTGATGAGGATGTCGATGATGTCCTCGGCTCGTTCTTCGGGGGGGCGTTGGTCTTCGAAGGCGGAGTCGTCGTTGTTGTCCTGGAAGGGTGATTGGCCGCCGCCTCCGCCGCCGCCGGATTGGAGGACGGAGTTGAGGTCGAAGTCGGGTGCGTCGTTGAAGTCGGGGTAGATGAAGAGGAGGTCGTTGATGTCGTAGAGCTCGACGCGTCGGTTTCGGTTGAGGCGGTCCTTGGGGCCGATCTCGAGGGAGCCGGTGTCGGACATCTGCCAGGTGTTGCTGTCGGGGGAGCCGAAGGCGGGGGTTGCCTGTGCGAGGACGCGCTCGAGGAGGGTGAGGGCGGTCATGTCGCGGGCGTTGAGCGAGATGAGCTGGTCGGGGTCGAGGCCTTCGGGGTTGTTGTCGTCGGCGTAGTAGGGGGTGATGTCGGCCTCGGTGAGCTCGGTGATAAAGGTGAGGACGTCCTGGAGGCGTTGGTCGCGGAGCTCGACGGTGATGGGGCGGCTGAGGCGGATGATGGTGTCTTGCTTCGGGTTGCCGGTGAGCGCGGCGGCGAGGGGGACCTGGCGGGGCGACGCCTGGGTGGAGCGCGAGGGCGCGGACTGGGCGAGGGCGGCGGGGGAGGTGGCGGCGAGGAGCACGGCGGCGGCGAGAGTGGGCAGGGTGCGGGACGTGCGGGAGGCTGGGTTGGAGTTGGTTGTCATGGGCGGGGTCCTTCTTTAGGGACTTGTCTTCGGGGCCTTGTCGGCGGCCGGGGCCGGGGCCGGGGCTGCAGCCGGGCCGGGCGTTGGGCTTCGCGGACTGGAGTATCGCGGCGTGGGGCCCGGCATGCGACGCGTGTGGGGCGGATTCGTTCCGGGGTGCGTGTGCGGGGGGCTTGGGCCGCGTGTTTGGGGGGAGGGGGCGGATGTGAAGATGGGTGGTTTGTGCGGGTTGTTGCGGGGGTGCGGTGGTGGTGGTGCGTGACAGACGTGTGGCGGAGGATGGGGAATGCCGATGTCGGGGAGGTATTTGGATGGCCGTGATTGATGTGTCGCCGGCCGAATGTGCCCTAATGGAGCCGTTTTTACCGGGTGGGGCTTGTATTCAGCGTCACCTTGCTGTATCTCTACCGGTTCCAACCGTCCCCTTGGGGAGTCCGTGATAGGTGTTTGTGAGGACTGCGGCGTTGTGTGCGCAGCGAACACGAATCGCGGTGGTGAGATGGAAATCTCTGTTTTTGGAGGTGCTCAACATGAGAAGCTGTCGTAACTCAGCTCTCCGTGCCCTCGCGTGTGTGTCGGGTGTTGCGATCGCGGGTTCCGCGTACGCAGCCAACGGCGCGACACCCGAGGCCCTTACGGCCCAGGCCCACAGCGCGACCAAGGCGGGCGATGCGTCGCAGCGTCTTGACCCCGCGACCGCCCCGCGCTTCTTCGATGCGTCGTCGCTTCGCGGCCTCGACGACGACCGCGAGATCGCCGATCGCTTCGGTCTGCGCGTTCCGGTGTACCCCGGCACGGTGTGCACCACCGAGAACCCGGACACCTGCTTCGACTGGGACCTGACGTCGACGAACTTCATCATCGCGTTCAACGACGTGTTTGAGGTCATCGACTCGATCTACCTCGTCCGCAACGACTTCAACGCCGGCAACGTCGAGGTTTCCCAGCTGTGCTTCGGCACGTTCTGGGTGGACGGCGGCTTCCTCTCGAACGATCCGCTGAACCCGTTTGACACGAACTACCGCGTCACGTTCTACCCGAGCGATGGCGTCACGAACCCCGGCACGAACTTCCCCGACGTGGGTGCGCCCATCGCCGAGTTCGTCGAGGGCACGCCTGGCCCGGGCCAGCAGGCCATCACCGCGGTGAACTTCACCTACAACGAGCGCTTCGGCGGCCAGTCTGACCTGGTTCACCTCGTCTTCCCGGCGGTCACGCTCCAGGCGGACGTGTGCTACTGGATCGGCGTGCAGAACGACACGTCGGCCACGCAGGCGGCTCGCGCGTCGGGCCCGTACGGCGGCGTGCTCGTGGACAACTCGTTCTTCCAGGACAGCGACCAGAACGGCTCGTTCTCCGAGGGCGAGCGCAACGAGGGCGACCTCGGCTGGTGTGTCTACGGCATCGACGTGCCGGATCCCGGCATGCCCGAGACCGACTACTTCCTGGACTTCGGTGACCCCGCCCTCGGCGGCGGCGCGTGCTACGTGAACACGTGTGCGCCCGAGGCGACGAACCTGACCTGCCAGACCGCGATCGATCTGGTCGTCGGCGACATCACGCCCTCGAACGGGCTGTGCAACGTGTCGCTCGGTGCGGTGGGTGATGAGGCTCTGAACTGCCCCATCTTCATCAACGGCATCGACGACATCGACCTGGCTCGTGGCGTCTGGTTCACCGTGACCGGCGACGGCACGACCTTCACCGTTGACACCACCCTGCCCAACGCGATGAGCGTTGTTGCGGATACCGCGGTCAACGTGTACTGCAACGCGCAGCCGACCGAGCCTGACTGCTCGATCCTCTACTGCCTTGCCGCTGACAGCGACTTCGCTGGCAACGGCAACAACCTCCCGGCGCTGTTCAGCTTCGCGACGACCCCGGGCGAGGTGTACTACCTCCTTGTCCACCAGTCGTCGGCTGATGAGTTCAACATCCAGGTGACCAGCGATGGCATCGCTGGCGCGTGCGACACGTTCAACTGCGCCCCGATCGTGATCGACTGCCCCGATGACTCGAACACGGACGAGCTGGCTCTCGAGCCCTGCGATGACCTCCAGCCCGAGTCGGGCAACGACGGCTGCAACGCCGCGATTCCGGCGCTGCCGGGCTCGGCCAACCCGTCGTTCGTGACGCTTCCGGTCGGCGAGATCATCTGCGGCACGATGAACCGTGTCGGCGGTGGCTCGGACCTCGACTGGTACTACCTCGATCTGCAGCAGGACTCGATCCTGACGCTCTCGCTCCTCGCCGAGCAGCCCAACTCGCTTCTGGTCTTCGACCTGAACGACAAGGACGACGGCGCGGGCGGCGTGGACCCGACCGGCTGCACGAACGTGGCTTCGGTCGCGGTCGAGACGGCTGCGTTCCTGGGTGCGACGTCGTTCAACGAGCGTGGCGCGGTCAATGACCTGGTCATTGCCCTGCCCGCTGGTGAGTACTCGATCGTCGCGCGTCCGGTGTTCGGCAACGGCTACGAGTACACCTGCGCCGGTGGCGAGGTGGACTACCAGCTGCTCGTCGACATCGAGGCGGTCGCGGCCGTTCCTGCGGGCGGCACGCTCGAGAACGGTGGCGCCAACAAGTGCACCCCGACGACGAACATCGTCGGTATCGGCCGTGACTTCAACCGCGGCTGTGTCAACAGCGATGCGGCTGGCGTTGCCCCGCTTCCGGGCGACGGCGACTACCGCGGCCTCGTGGGCGTCAGCGCCACGACCGGCATCCGTGATGCCGATGCGTGGGAGTTCACCATCGCTTCCGAGACGCTCGTCACCTTCGAGCTGACCTCGCAGTTCCCGGCGTTCGCTGGCTTCATCGACAAGAACGGTGGCACCTGCGATACGTTCTTCCGCTTCGGTTCGGACCGCTTCGCGCTGCCCGCGGGCGAGGCGAACCTGGTCCAGGCCGTGCTGCCCGCCGGCACCTACCACTTCGTGGTGAGCCCGCAGGCTTCGGATGATCCCAGCCTGTTCGCTGACATCATCTGCGGCGGCTTCGCCAACGAGTACTTCTTCACCTACACCTCGCAGCCGGCTTGTGGCTCGCTCAGCGTTCCCGCTGGCGCGATCGCTGAGACGGAGGACTGGTGCCTCTCGGGCGATGTGAACTCGGGTTGCGAGCCGGCGATCGACGCCTGCTCGATGAGCCCCGGCGCGACCTTCGCGGCGGACCTCATGCTCGGCGATTCGGCCACCGGCACTATCGGCGGCAACTTCGACGGCACGGCTGGCACCGCCTCCCGTGACATCGACGCCTGGCGCTTCACCCTGGCGAGCACCGAGACGGTCACCATCGATGTCGATGCGGCCTTCCCGATCCTCGTGACCATCCTTGATGTTGCCGACTGCGACAACATCGGCGTGGTCGGCACGGCTTCGCTGTTCGCCGATTGCTCCAACATGGCGGGCACGATCGAGATCGCCGATCTCCCGGCCGGCACCTACGCGGTGAGCATCACCGCTGACTTCGGCCTCGTGGACTGCAACGCCAACGCTGCGGGCTACGAGTACTGGTTCACGATCGACGCCGGCGGCGGCGGTCCGGTCTGTGGCCCGGCCGACACCACCACGACCGGTACCTCCAACGGCATCCCCGATGGCGTGGTTGACCTGTCGGACTTCTCGTTCTACCTCGCCCAGTGGGGTGCGAGCAACCCGGCTGCGGACCTCACCACCACGGGTACCTCGAACGGTATCCCGGATGGCACGGTCGACCTGTCGGACTTCTCGTTCTACCTCGGCCTCTGGGGTGCGGGCTGCCCGTAATCGGGTGACCCACGCGGACTTGCTCTGGGGATGACCCTCAGGCAGGCCGCAGACTGAGTACTTCCGAGCCCCCCGTCACTTGTGGCGGGGGGCTTTTTTATTGGTGTGTGGCGTCGGACGGACGCGGAAGGATCGTGCGGTGCGGAGAGGCACGGCTTGCCCTTCGGGTCAAGCCGTGGCACGGGGAGGGCGGTTTGCACGGCATGGCATTGGGCGCATGACAGCACGCCCGCGGGGGCGGGCGTGCGGGCGATTGGTCGTGTTGTCTAGGGGAAAGCCACCGAGAGGATTTGAACCTCCGACCCATGCTTTACGAAAGCATTGCTCTACCGCTGAGCTACGGTGGCGTGTGCGGCGCGCGGGTTTGCGTGCCGGGTGGGAAGTTTCGGCGCGGTGGTGGTGTGAGTCAATCCCGAATCGCCAGACGGTGTGGATTCCGCGGCTCGGAGTCCGCTGCGGGATGGGGCTTTGGGTTCGGAAGCGGTGCTTTGGCGGGCGGGGGGTGTTTAGATGCCGTCTTCGGCGTCGCGCCAGCCTCGCTTGGGGTCGAGGGCGGCGAGGCAGGCCTTGCCGTCGTCGGCGACGGGGGTGATGTGCATCTGGGTGCCGGCGGCGCGGAGCTGGGCGAGCTGGCGCGAGCCGAGGCGTGCGTGGAGCTTGACGCGGTCGCCCTCGTAGTCGCGGCTGAGGACCTCGCCCCGGCTCTCGATGACGTGGACGGTGCGGGACTCGGCGAGGGGGACGTCGAGGTGGTACTCGGCGATGTGGCCGAGCGAGGCGCGGGTGACTGCTTCGACGAGTGCGGTGCCGCCGAGGCGGGGGAGGGTTTCTTGTCCTTGCTCGTTGCCGGGGAGTGCGCAGAGGGGGATGGCGCCGGGGACGTCGCGTTGCCAAGCGAGGAGGCTCGAGCGGTCGCGGAGCTGGTCGGCCTTGTTGAGCAGGAGGAGGCGCTCGGGCTCGACGAACTCGGTGTCGTTGCGGCGCGCGTCGGTGTGGGCGGCGGCGAAGAGGTCGTCGAGGGTGCGCATGACCGTGTCGTAGTGCATCTGTGCGGCGGGGTCGGCGGCGTCGAGGACGATCAGGAGGAGGTCGGCGTGGGTTGCTTCTTCAAGGGTTGCCTTGAAGGAGGCGACGAGGTTGTGCGGGAGGTCGCGGACGAAGCCGACGGTGTCGGAGAGCATGACGGTGTTGCCGCCGCCGAGGTCCCACTCGCGGGTGCGGGTCATGAGGGTCGCGAAGACGCGGTCGTCGGCGTAGGCGCCGCCGGCGGTGAGTGTGTTGAAGAGTGTGCTTTTGCCGGCGTTGGTGTATCCGACGAGGCCGACGGTGAAGTTGTCGACCTTGCGCGCCTGGACGGTGCGTGACTTGCGCTGCTGGATCTCGCGGAGCTCGCGTTGGAGGATGTTGCGTTTGCGTTGGACGAGTCGGCGGTCGATCTCGAGCTGTTGCTCGCCGGGGCCTCGGGTGCCGATGCCGGCGGGCGCGCCGCCGACGATGCGCTCGAGGTGGGACCACATGGCTTTGAGGCGTGGGTAGGTGTACTCGAGCTGGGCGAGCTCGACCTGGAGCTTGGCTTCGTGGGTGGTGGCGCGGGAGGCGAAGATGTCGAGGATGAGCTCGGAGCGGTCGAGGACC
>CAYQAD010000144.1:0-6614 GCA_964415125.1 uncultured Phycisphaeraceae bacterium
TGTCGATTCCAACCGGGATGCGCGGGTCGGTTTGCCTGAGGGCGGTGTCGGTGGGTGCCGGCGGGCCGGCGGGCGGGGCGAGTGGGCCGGCGTGGGCTGTGGGTATGGAGATGATCGCGCAGGCGAGCGCGACGGCGGCGAAGCGGGTGTGCATGGATACCTCCCCGTGCCGATCGCGCCGGTATGACGCCGGCACGAGTGCAATGTACCACAGCGTCTTTGATTTCAGACGGATTTATCGCGTGTTGTTGCGCGGCGCGGCGTCGTCCTGCGCGATCTCGGCGATGCGCGTCGCGAGGCGGGCGATGGAGTTGGGGGCGGAGCCCTCGGCCTTGTTGTTGACGATGATGAAGGCGGGCTTGGCGATCGGGGCGAGGGCTGCGGCGAGCGCGATCGCGGCGATGGTGTTGCGCGTGGGGACATCGGGGTCGCGGATGTCGGTGAAGGGCTGGTAGCGGGTCTTGGCGCCGGTGTAGGTCTGGTCGTGGCGGAGCATCCAGCGGATGAGGGTGTGCGGGGCGTCGGCGATGGGGTAGCCGGCGGTGGCGAGTGCGCGGGTTTGTGCGTCGATGGTGGGAAGCGTGGGGTGGTGGGCGAGGGAGCAGGCGGTGTTGTGCGCGCGGAGGGTGTCGGCGAGGGCGCGGGTGAGCGCGGGGCGGTCGAGGAAGGCGCGGTTGCGGAGCTCGACGGCGTAGGCGGGGCCGACGGGGAGAGCGGCGAGGAACTCGGCGAGGGATTCGATGAGGACTTCTGGGGATGCGACCGGAGATGCGGGTGACAGGTCGAGTGGTGGGAACTGGAAGAGGATGACGCCGAGGCGGGGACCGAGGGCGCGGACGGTGGGCGCGATGACGAGGTCTTCGGCGGCTGCGGGGTCGAGGAAGAGGGGGTTGGTGGTGGTGTGCTCGGACGTGTTGCCGTGGGTTCGGCCGGCGTCGTCGGCGGTCGGGCGGGTGAGGGCCTGGTAGGCCTTGACGACGAAGCGGAAGTCGGCGGGCGTCTGCGCGGCGAGCTCGGCCTGCTCGGGCTCGGGGACGGGGGCGTAGAAGGCGCGGTCGAGGGCGACGGTGCGCAGGAGGGGGTGGGCGGAGTACGCAGGGAGGCCCGATCCCGCGAGTTCGGCGGGCTTGTGCGTGCGCTCGTAGACGTTGGCCCAGCCCGGGAAGGACCAGGAGCTGGTGCCCATGCGGAGGTTTGCCGGCAGCGAGCGTGCAAGGTCCCCCACTGCTGGCGGCGTGGGGGCTGGGTCGACGCGGTCGGGCTGGGGGTCGGACTGGAGTTTGGGCTGGGGGTCGGCGTCGCCGAGGGGGAAGAGTGTGGGCTCGGGGCTGTCGGCGGGCTGGGGCGTCACGCTCGATTGTTCGCGCGTGTGCGGCGGCGCGTTGGTGTTAGTCCTGGAAGTTGGCGAGGGGGTGCTGGGTTTGTGGGATCAGGCCGAGGTCGCCGGCGCCGGTGATGGAGACGATGGGGCCGAAGGCGGCGGCGGGGTTTGGGATGATGTTGTTGGCGTTGCCGAAGCACTGGTTGTTGTAGTAGTAGGAGCCGGGTGCCATTTGCAAGCCGATGTTTGAGTCTCGGCAGGTGTTGTGCTGGATGATGTTGCCCTGGCCCATCGGGCCGATGGCGTCGCCGGCGGCGCCGATGACGAGGCAGCGCTCGACGGTGTTGCCCTGTCCGAGCTGGATGCCGTTGCCGGCGGGCACGAAGCGGACGACGTTGTCGCTGGCGATGCCGTCGCTTCCGAGCGCGATGCCGGCGTTGATGCAGCCGAGGACCGAGTTGGATCGGAGCGTGCAGGCGTCGGCGGCGGCGATGCCGACGTCGGAATCGCGGGCCTCGCAGCCTTGGGCGTGGGAGGCGTTGCCGAGCACGATCGCGGTGCCGGTGCATTGTGTTGCGATGGTGCGGATGACGAGCGATGAGTCGCCGGTCGCGACGCCGTCGGCCGCGCCCTTGACGGTGGCGTTGTGGACGGTCGAGCCCTGGCCGACGTCGATGCCGGTGCCGGCGCAGTTGGCGATGCCCGTCTCGGTGACGAGGCTGTCGTTGCCGAGTTTTGCGCCGTTGCCGGCCGCACCGATGACCTTGGTTGCCTCGATGATGGCGCGGTCGAGGGCTTCGATGCCGTCGTCGCCGGGGTCGATGATCTCGGTGTCGCGGATCTCGGCCTCATCGCCGGCGTTGATGCCGTCGAGGGTTGCGCGGGCGACGCGGACGGCCTCGGCGACGAAGCGTTCTTCGGCGGTGATGCCGTTGCCGCCGGAGTCGAAGATGTCGGTGTCGCGGACCTCGGAGTCGGGGCCGACGCGGAGTGCTTCGATCGCCTGGTCGAGGAGCTTGAGGTGCTCGGCGATTACGGGGGTGTTCGGCGCGTCGATGCCGCGCTCGCCGCCGGCGAGGACGCCGTCGGCGACTTTGACGCCCGGCGTGGGGAGGACGATGGGCGGGCCGAGGAGGACTTCGACGAGTGCTTCGGCACCGCCGCCGTCTCGGATGGTGTGGCCGCCGAGGAGGAGTTCGACGCAGTCGGCCTCGATGCGGACGCCGGACTTGCCGGCGGGGACGACGAGGTCGTCGTCGAGGATGTATCGGCCGGGCTGGGTGATGACGTGCTCGGAGTCGGCGTCGCCGGGCACCATGGGCAGGGGGATGGGGGCGCCGGTGAGGGTGTCGAGGACGTCGTTGATGGTGTCGTTGATGTCGTCGAGGGAGGGGGAGGTGTCGGCGGGCGGGCCGGGCGGCGGGGTGAGCGGGCCTGCGAGTGCGAGCGGCGTCGCGGCCGCGAGGGCTGCGATGGTGCGGGCGATCATGGTGTGCCTCCTCTGTTCGTTGGAGGCCAGCGTATCCGCAATTGTCGGCACGATTGGATTTAATATCACTATCTACCGATGCGGCGTGGGATAACACACCATCGCAGCCAAGTGCTTTCATGGGCCTCAGGTCGCGATTTGGCCCGTGGAGGTGCCCCGAGGCTGCGTTGAACATCGTGTATGGTGCGATGGTCAGCATTCGAACGACGGGAGTCTCAGATGGAAAACAAGGTTCTGATGGTCATCCTCGCGATCCTGATTCCCCCGCTGGCGGTGGGTTTGAAGGAGGGGATCGGGCTTCACTTCCTCGTGAACATCCTGCTTTGCTTTCTGTTTGTGATTCCGGCCGTGATCCATGCGATCTGGTTGGTGCTGCGCTAGATCTGATCCCGAGAGCGCAGGGCTCGTCGCGCGTTGTGCTTGAGTCGCGGGCGGATACGTCCGATACGTCGGGCATGGACATGCCGCTACGGCTGATTGATGGCGAGGCGCTTGGGACCGGCGGACCGGGGGGCGGTCTTGGCGCGGGCGATGGGCCCGGGCTCTCGCTGGCGGGCGCGGGCGAGCCGGGCCGCACGCGGGCGGGCGGGTCGCTCGCGGCGATCGAGTGCAGCGTGGGGCGTGTAGTTGATCTTTCGGCGACCGGCGCGCGGGTCGAGATGCGGCGCGTCTGGGGGCCCGCGGCGGGGCAGCGGCTCCATGTTCGATTCCGCGATGGGCACGGCTCGGCGAGCGTCGAGGCGGAGGTGGTGTGGACGACGCCGATCGCGCGGTTCCGGCGCGAGGTGGGCGTGCGCTTCGTCGATCCGTCGGCGTCGGTGGTGGATGCGGTGCGCGGGATCATGGCGCGGTGCGGCGTGGTCGGGCGGGGCGAGCTGCGCAAGAGCGCGTAGACCGGGGGCCAACAAATCTCTGAGATCGTGACGGGAGCACGCGCGGCGTGCGTCCGTGGATGTGCTGCGCCTGGCTGCGGTTTGCGGGCGGGGCGGCGGCACATCTGACGGAGGTGGCGATGCGCACGGCGTGTGGTTGTGGAATGGGCGGTCGACGGGTTGCTGTTCGTCGGGGGGCGGCGCGGGGCGTGGTGCTTGCGGCGATCGCGGCGGCGATCGGCGTTGCGGTCGCGGCGTGGTCGATCGGTCGGCAGGGCGCGGAGCGGGCGTCGACGCGCGCGGATGACACGCCGAGCGGGCTGCGCGCGACGGACACGGATGGCGGCGGGGGCGAGAGCGGCTTGGACGCGGAGGCGCAGCGGGCGCTGGCGGCACAGATGCGCGAGCGGTCGGTGCCGATGGCGACGGCGATGGTCGCCGCGATGCCGGATGACGACGGGTTCGTCGCGGCGGGCGGATCGGGCGGTATCGCGACGTGGCAGATGGATGAGCTTCGGCGCGAGCTGACGGCAACGCTGGATGAGGCGGAGGCGGCGGAGGGGCTGAGCCTGGGGCTGCGCGATGATCTCGCGTCGGCGGTGCGGGCGGTGCTGGAGCCCTGCGTGGCGGGGGACCGGGCGGCGTTTGACGCGGCGATGGCGTCGCTTGGGTGTGCGCGGCGGGCGGGCGATGACGCGGAGGCGGACGGACGCGGGGGGATCTTTGAGCGATTGAGCGGGCCGCTGGCGGGGGCGTCGCTGGGGCTACGCGCGATGCGTGTGGGGGCGCCCAAGCCGCCGCCGATGGAGTTGGAGGATGGCTTTCGGGGCGCGTTCATCGGGATCAATCGCAACAAGAACGCGCACCCCGACGGCAGCGAGACCGAGGAGGTCACGGTGACGAGCGATGTGATTCCGGGGGACTACGTGAGCGGGCGCGTGCTGAACTTCGGGGCGAGCGAGCTTCGGGGTGTGGAGGTGGCGGTGCCGTTCCGGTCGGCGGATGGGGATGGCGAGGGGGTGGTGTCGCTTGTGATGGTGCGTGAGCCGGACGCGGGGGCCTGGCAGCCGGCGCGGGCGTCGCTTGTGTTTGGATCGATGGAGGCGGCTCGGCGATTCCTGCCGATCCCGGGGAGTGTGAAGTGATGCGATGTGATCGAATCTCGGATGCGCGGGACGGGTTTAGCCTGATCGAGTTGCTCGTGGTCATCGCGGTGATCGGCGTGCTGATCGGCATCGCGCTGCCGGCCCTTGGCGGTGCGCGGGTGACGGCTCGGGAGACCGTTGGGCTGAGCAACATTCGGCAGACGGCGATGACGTTCCAGCAGTACGCCGACGAGCAGGGGGCGTATCCGTTTGTGCCGAGGACCAAGGGGCTTATGGGCGATGAGGAGCTGATCCAGCTGACGTGGTACCCGGAGGGCACGCTGATCGCGACGAGCGACGCGTGGAGCATCGATCGGTTGTGGCCCGGTGTTGTGCAGACGGTCGCGCCGTTTGAGGAGCACTTCGCGGTTTGGGTCTCGCCCGGCGGGGACCGGGAGCTGCCGGACATGTTCGACTGGACGGAGGTCGAGGACCGCGACGTGACGGACCAGGTGTCGCTGACGTACTCAAACTCGTTCGTGGGTGATCCGAAGCTCTGGCGCGAGGGCGCGGCGCGGGACTGGTCGCAGTACCGGTCGGTGCGGGCGAGCGAGGTGGCGTACCCGAGCGGGAAGGCGATGCTATGGGATGCGCACCTGGCGTATGTGCCTGGGCAGCTTGAGCAGCGCGATGGACACTGGGACCGCGGGACACCGATGGCGTTTGCGGATCTACACGCGGCGGTGAAGAACCCGCTGGATGCGAGCGAGCCGGTGGAGAACGTGCTGAAGGACCGGCTGAGCGTGACGCTGCACGACACGGCGGAGGGTGTGCGGGGAGTGGATTACTAGTCTGCGAGATCGCGCCCACTGGGGCCGTCGTGGTGGTGCGCGTAGGGATTCGAACGCCGACGCGACCTCTTTGCCTTGGCGGACTCGCCGTCGGCTTTCTTACCCTTGGCTTTGCGGCCCACGGATGCTCCGATCCCGCCGGCGACGGCACCAACGACGCCGTATACGGCGAGCTTCGCCCAGTCGAGTTGCGAGACCACGCCGAGGATCGGGGTCGAACGCTTCGGCTTGAACACGGCGTCGGCGGGACGAGCGAGGGTCTTGGCCGACTCGGTGAACACTGGCAGCATGGCATCAATCTCGTCGGCGGGTGCGCGGAACTGTGCGGCGACAATGTGTGCGTTGCCAAAGGCGGTCATGGCGAGTGCGTACGACGTGGGTTCGCCAAAGACCACGAAGCGCATTGGTGCGCCGTCGACGAAGGTGAGCATTTCGATCAGGCGAGGCGGGTCTCGGTCGAGCGCTACGTACTCGATACGACGACCGGCCGCGAGGACCTCAAGGGTGTTCTTGAACGAGAAGTCGGCGTTGAAGGCCGACAGTGCGTTTGCTCGTATCGCGTCTTCGAGCTGCTCCCATGTCACATCGGAAAGGTCGATCTTGCGGGCGACGATCATGAGTATCGGATCGTCATCCGTGTCCGGATCGGGCGATACGCCGGGCGGAACAAATGCGTCGGAGATCCACATCCCTGGCGTCGGGACCAACTGGAGGAATACATCGTTGAGCGCGTCGAGCTCATCGGGCGTCACGGAGACCCAGCCGTCCGGCAACGTGATCGAGTACTTGAGCTCGTCGTCGTGATGTACTTCTTGTGCGGTGCTTACCGAGATCACCAACGACAGCGCGACAAGAGACTTCATGCCCGAAGTTTACCTGTCGGCTGACCCGCATGGAGGAGACTTGTCGGCGTCCGCTAGATCGAGCCGGCGCGGCTTGGCGGGGTGGGCTCGATGGTGGTGTGGTGCTTGCTTGGCGGCTTGATGATTCGGCGGA
>CAYQAD010000145.1:0-6610 GCA_964415125.1 uncultured Phycisphaeraceae bacterium
AGGCCGAGCTTTGGATCGCCCGCGTTGTCGGGGTGGGCGGTCTCGCGGATGAGGAGCGTGTAGGTCTCGCCGGTGCGTGTGAGGTCGCGTGCGAGCTGGGCGACGGGGGTGTCTGGCACGCCCGGGAGCGAGGCGACGGGGCCCGCGTCGGCGTAGAGCTCGATGGGCTCGCGGGCGTAGAAGTCGAGCGCGGGGGACCAGTAGTCGAGCACGCCGAGGCGGTCGGGATCGACGCCCAGCTCGGGCCTGAGCAGCTCGGCGAGGAAGACGCGGGGCACGCGGTCGGCGTAGAGGCGTTCGCGGCCGATCGCGTACCAGCCGGCCTGGCCGATCGCGAGGGCGAGGGCGGCGATGGTGAGCACGCGGTGGAGCGTGGCGCGGATGGGCAGGTCGCGCAGGGCGCTTGCGATCCACGCGCCGCCGAGCAGGGCGATGCCGGGCCAGACCGGCGTGAGGTAGCGCGGCACGCCCTTTCCGAGCAGGCTGAACGCGAGCACGCCCAGCAGCACCCACGCGATGACGATCGCGAGGCCGGGCGTGAGTCTGGGTCGGTCTTTGATGAGCCAGACGATGGCGATGATCGCGGCGATGCTTGCGAAGCCGACGCCGTAGGACGCGGCCTCGACGTTGTTCAGCGCGCTGCCGGGCACGAAGACCCGGAGGTTGTCGGCGGCCTCGCGCGCCGCGGCGGCGCCCACGGCGTCGCTGCCGATGGACCGCTCGACCGCCTTGCCCCAGAGCCAGAGCGCCCCGCCCGCGACGATCGGCACGCCGACGGGGTGCGTTCGGCTGAGCGCGCGGAACCACGAGACGAAGGTGCGCAGGTTCAGGAGCCCGGCGCACATCCAGGCCGCGAGGGCTGCGAGGGTGACAGCCAGGGCGATGCTGATGGTGTCGGTGGCGTTGCCGATGCCGCCGCGGACGATGAACGTGCTCGCGAGGGCGATCGCTGCGATGGCGGTAGCGATGGTGCGCAGGGGGCGTGGGGCGTGGCGGGCCTCGTAGATGGTGATGCCGCCGTAGGCCGCGAGCATGATGACGAGCAGGCCCGGCGGGCCCTTGGTGAGCGTCGCGCCGGCTGCGGCGGCGGAGGCGATGAGCATCGCGGGGATGTGCTGGCGGTTGCGGACGCGGTGGCAGCGCCAGGCGGCGGCGATCGCGCCGATGGCAACGACGGTGAAGGGGACTAAGAGAATGTCGAGCTCGCCGATGCGGCTCGAGCGGGTGTAGAGGATGCCGGTGGCGAGGCCGAGCGCGCTCCACCACGCGGCGTGGTGGGCGAAGGTCTCGGCATCGGGGTCGTGTTCTGGGTCGTGTTCTGGGGCGTGGTCGCTGTCGTCGGGCGCGAAGAGGATGAGGCGGGCGACGAGGTATGTGGCGATGACGCCGAGCCAGCCGGCGAGGGCGACGGTGAGGCGGAGGTCGAAGACGCCGACCTCGCGGCCGGTGGCGGCGGCGATGGTGCGCTGTGCCCAATAGATCATGGGCGGCTTGGCGAGGTAGGGCTCGCCGCGGACGGTGGGGACGATCCAGGCGCTCGTTGCTTGCATCTCGCGTGCGACGAGTGCGCGTTGGGCCTCTTGCCAGTTGGTCAGGCCGTGCGTGGTCAGACCGAGGGCGTAGGCGATCGCGCAGAGCGCGGTGAGCGCGATGAGGTCGCGTCGGATGGGCCTCGGCCGGAGGGCCATGGGTGCGGATCAGGCGTCGTCGAGGATGTCGACGGCCTCGAACGCCTTGCCCTCGAGCATCTCGAGCGACGCGCCGCCGCCGGTGGAGACGTGCGAGACCTGATCGGCGAGGTTGAACTTCTCGATGGCGGCTGCGGAGTCGCCGCCGCCGACGATGGTCGTGGCGCCGTTGCTGGTCGCTTCGGCGAGCGCCTTGGCGACCTGGTTGGTGCCGATGCGGAATGGGGGCCACTCGAAGACGCCCATGGGGCCGTTCCAGACGACGGTCTTGGCGTGGGTGATGATCTTGTTGTAGAGGGTCTGGGTCTTGGGGCCGATGTCGAGGCCCATGTAGCCGTCCTTGATGGACTCCTCGAAGACCTCGATGTCGCCGGCGTCGCTTGAGAACTGCGTCGAGCAGACGTGGTCAACGGGGAGGTGCAGCTCGGCGTCGAGGCGGGCGGCCTCGTCGATCATGCGCTTCGCGTCGTTGATGCGGTCGGCCTCGACGCGGCTGGTGCCGACGTTGTGGCCGATCGCCTTGAGGAAGGTGTAGCTCATCGCGCCGCCGACGAGGATGGCGTCGGCCTTGGGCAGCAGGTGCTCGATCGCGCCCATCTTGTCCGAGACCTTCGCGCCGCCGAGGATGACGACGAAGGGCTTGGCCGGTGCGCCGAGTGCGTCGGCGAGGTAGGCGATTTCCTTCTCGACGAGGAAGCCGGTGACCTTGGGGCCCTTGATCGCCTTGGGCACGGCGACCATGGAGGCGTGGGGGCGGTGGCAGGTGCCGAAGGCGTCGTTGACGTAGACCTCGCCATAGGCGGCGAGCTTGGCGGCGAAGTCGGTGTCGCCCTTCTTCTCGGCGTTGTGGAAGCGGAGGTTCTCGAGGAGGAGCACGTCGCCGTCGTTCATCGCGGCGACGCCCGCGGCGGCGTCGTCATCGACGCAGTCCTGCGAGGGGAAGGCAACGGGCTTGCCGAGCAGCTCGCCGAGCTTGGCGGCGGCGGCGCGGAGCGTAAACGCCTCCTCGTAGCCGGTGCCCTCGGGGCGACCCAGGTGGCTCATGAGGATGGCGCGGCCGCCGCGGTCGATGATGCTCTTGATGGTGGGGAGTGCGGCCTGGATGCGGCGGTCGTCGGTGATGCGGCCGCCGTCCATCGGGACGTTGAAGTCGACGCGGACGAGGACGCGCTTGCCGGCGACGTCGGTGCTTGCGATGGTCTTCTTGGGCATGGCGGTGGTCCTCGCGGTGTGGGTCGTGCGGGCGCGGGTATAGCTTCGCGTGATCCTAGGAAGGTGGTCGCGCGTGCGGCCCGCATGCGGCCGGGGTGTGCGGCGAACGGTGGGGGATGTGGGAGGGGCGGGGGGCGTGGATCAGGCGTCGTCGACGGCGGAGTCGAAGCGCTCGCGGATGCGGCTTGCGCCGTCGGCGGCGAGGCGCTCGCCCATGCGGCGGAGGCGGGTGGCGACGGAGCCGTCGATGAGTTGGTCGCCGATCTGGAGGCGGATGCCGCCGATCAGGGACTCGTCGGTGTAGGGGTGGACGATGACTTCCTTGCCGAGTGCCGAGCCGAGGCGGTCGCGCACGGCGTCGAGCTCCTCGCTGGCGAGTGGGGCGGCGGAGTAGACATCGACCTCCACGCGGCCGAAGCGCTCCTGGATGATCGCGTCGTAGGCGGCGGTGATGGGCGGGAGGTGGGCCAGGCGGTCCTTCTCGTTGAGCACGAGGAGGAAGCGGAGCACGAGGGGGCTGGCGCGATCGGTGAAGATCGACTCGATGCTCGCGCGGCGCTTGGCCGAGGGGAGGACGCGGCTGGAGAGGAACTCGCTGAAGCGGGCGTCGCCTCGCGCGGCCTCGAGCACGGCTTCGAGCTCGCCCAGGACGTCCTCGGCGCGCGACTGGCCGCCCTCGGCCTCGGCGAGCTCGAAGAGGCTCTTGGCGTAGGTCTGGGCGATCGCGTCGGGTGTGGCGTCGATGAGGGGCATGGGTGTGCTCGCAGGCTGCGGAGTGGATCGGGGCGTGCCGGTCGACGGGGCGCTAAAGCAGGACTTTTAGTTGTTGGCGGCCTTGAACTGCTGGATGGACTCTTCGACGAGGTCGCGCTGGTCCTCGGCGGAGATCTCGCGCTTGAGGATCTTGCCGGCGGCGGCGGTCGCGATGGCGGCCGCGTCGGTGTAGATCTCGCTGAGGGCCTGCTTCTTGGCCGAGTCGATGTCCTTGAGGGCACGCTCCTTCATGGAGGCGACCTCGGCGTCGGCCTTGGCGCGGAGCTCGGCGGCGAGCTTCTGCTGATCGGCGCGGGCGGTCTCGAGCATCTGCTTGGCCTCGGCGCGGGCCTCGGCAAGGGAGGCTTCGTACTGGTCGAGCGCGTCGCGGGCCTGCTTGCGGGCGGCCTCGGCCGACTCGATCTCCTCGCGGATCTTGTTGGCCCGCTCGTCGAGGGCGCTGCCGATCTTGGGCCAGACAAACGCGCCGAGGAACGCGGCGACGATCGCGAAGACGACCAGGGCGGTGATGCCCGTGGCGAGCCCTTGCTTGACGGTGGGGATCGCGCCGACGGCTTCCTTGCCGGCGTCGGCGGCGAGGGCCTCGGGCGCGGCGATGGCGAGCGCGGCGACGGCGGCGAGCGTGATCGGGAGGCGGAGCGATTGGGTCACGGGGGCGAGCATGCGTCACTCTCCTGCCGCCCTGCGCGGGTCGCGCGGGCGGAGTGGTCGTGCGTGTGAAAAACGTCCCCGGGCGGGTGGGCCCGGGGACGCGAGTGGGGCTTGGTTTAGGCGAGGAAGCCCGAGGCGACGCCGAAGAGCGTCGCACCCTCGATGAAGACCGCGAGGATGATCGCGGCGGTCTGGACCTTGCCGGCCACCTCGGGCTGGCGGGCCATGGACTCGGCGGCGGCCTTGCCGATCAGGCCGATGCCGATGCCGGCACCGAGCACCGCGAGACCACCACCCATGACCGCGAGGCCCTTGCCGGTGGTTGTGCCGGCCGCGTCGGCGGCCTGGGCGAATGCGGCGGAGGGGAGGGCGGCGAGGGCACCAACGGGGAGCAGCTTCGTCATCAGCGACATGTGTCGTTTCCTTCCTAAGTAGCGATCGAACTTTGCGGGTTCGGCTTTGGTGTGCGCCCGTCAGTGGGCGATGGTGTCAATCACGCGTGCGCGGGCGTCGGCCCGTGGGCGTGCTCAGAATCGTGATCGTGTTCGTGGCCGTGCTCATGGTCGTGGTCGTGGTCCATCAGGGCGATGAAGACGGTCGTGAGGAACATGAAGATGAAGGCCTGCATGAGGCCCACGAAGATCTCGAGGAGGAAGATCGCGAAGCCGCCGACCACCGCAACGAGCGTGACGGGGCCCTGGATGAAGAAGCCCTTGCCGACGACCATGCCGGCGAATGCGAAGAGCGTGGCAAGGAGGATGTGCCCGGCGGTCATGTTGGCGAACAGACGCAGCGCGAGGGCGAAGGGCTTGATGAACAGCTGGCTGGCGAGCTCGAGGACGAAGACGAAGACGGAGATGGGAAAGGGTGCGCCGCCGGTGAGGTGCCCGAAGTAGCCGCCGATGCCGAGGTGCTTCACGGCGACGGCGTTGTAGAAGACCATCGCGACGATCGCGAGCATCGCGGTGACCCAGATGTTCTGGGTGGCGGTGCCGCCGATCGGTGTGGCCTTGTCGGCCTTGAGCTCGGGGGAGAGCACGTGGACGAGGTCGAGCAGGGGGACGAGACCGAGCATGTTGTTGACGAGGATGAAGAAGAAGATGGTCCAGAGGAAGGGCATCAGCTTGTTCGTGCGGTCGCCGAGCAGGGGGCGGGCGACCTCCTCGCGGAGGTAGACGCAGAAGACCTCGAGCATGTGGGCGAAGCGGTTGCGGGTGACGTAGCGGCCCGTGCCCTCGGACTCGGGGCCGGTGCCGATCTTCTTGGCGGCCCACCAGCCGACGAAGATGCAGATGAAGGCCGAGAGGATGAGGTTGCCCTGGTTGCCCGACCAGAGCCAGAAGCCCGACTCGCTCTTGATGAAGACGTGGTTGTAGACGTGGTCGGCGGGGCTTGCCGCGGCGAGCACGAGGTTGTTCACGACGTTGGAGAGGGCGGTGGGCATCATCGGATCATGCGCTCCTCGGGGCGGTGGGGGCCCCGGTCTTGATGCTTTGGGTCGCGGCGTCGCGGCGGTTAATCAGCCAGGCGGCGGCGAAGGCTTCGGTGAACATGATGGGCAGGACGCCACCGAGCAGGCCGTGGACGACGGGCTGCTTGGGCAGGCCCGCGACCTCAGTGAGGACCATCATCGCGCCGAGGACGAGCATGGTGCGGACGCCCGAGATCGCGAACACGGCCATGCCGAAGCGGTCGTCGGTGACCAGCGGCGGGCCCATGATCGGGACGATGCACAGGGCGCCGAAGGCGAGGATGCTCGTGATGATGGCGCCCATGGTCGTGGCGTCGACGCCCGCGCGGCTCGCGATGGCGGCCGCGATGCCAACGCCCACGGCCGTCGCGACGCCCGTGGCGATGGCGAAGGTGCGGCGTTGGAGTGGGGCACTGGCGAGGGGCACGAGGGGCTCCGGCGTCGGTCGACTGATGCTGATTCCGTGGGCGATCTGGCTGGGGACCCGAGGGGTCAGCCCCGCGCCGGCAGGGCCCGGCTGTGAGGGGGGCGGGATCGTAGCGGGGGTGGTCGCGGGTGGCGAGCGTGTGGAGCGATCGTTTGGTCGGTTTCGGGGCGGAGCTGGCTCGGGCTCGCTGGGCTTTGGTGGAGATCAGTCCCGCGTGCGGCCGCGTGCGTTGGCGGCTTGCCGCTTCGCCTGGGCTTCGGCGCGATCCTCGGCCTGGAGGCGGGTGATGAGGCGGTAGGTGCCCGCGGAAAACCCGGCACCCAGCCCGATCAGCAGGCCGATGGGCGAGGTGCCCAGCCAGCGGTCGGCGAGCCAGCCGAGCACCGC
>CAYQAD010000146.1:0-6607 GCA_964415125.1 uncultured Phycisphaeraceae bacterium
TGTGGCTTCAGCTCTGTGGCCGGGCGTGGAAACTGGGCGTGGGGCCGTGCGTATCCATCTGAATGCCCGCCCGCATCGCGGCGGTGTTCTGCGCGCCGCGGACTTGTGAATCGTCTCGGCGCCGGAGCCCGCGCGGGGTGGGGTCGGGCGTTACCATCGGGCACGGCCCGCGCGCTGCGACGCGGCGGGCTGTGAGCGGCCCCGCGGCCGTGCTGGTGTCGAACTACCCCGGCCGACGTCTCGGCCGAGCAACACGAGGGCTGTGCATGCCATCTTCCAACGCCTGCTGGGGCATCGAGATTGGTGCTTTCGCCTTGAAGGCGATCAAGCTCGAGGCCGACGGCGACAAGCTCAAGGTCGCCGACTACGCGGTCATCGAGCACCCCAAGGTTCTCTCGACGCCCGGGCTCGATCCCGAGGACTCGATGCGTGTGGCGCTCGGTCGGCTCATCGGCGAGCACGACCTCTCGAAGGCGAGCATCGCGATCTCGGTGCCCGGGCACGCGGCGTTCGCCCGGTTCGCGAAGCTGCCGCCGGTCGAGCCCAAGAAGGTGCCCGACATCGTCAAGTTCGAGGCGGTCCAGCAGATCCCCTTCCCGCTCGAGGAGGTCGAGTGGGACTACCAGACCTTCCAGAGCCCCGACTCCCCCGACGTCGAGGTCGGCATCTTCGCGATGACCCGCGAGCGGATCATGCAGTCGCTGACGATGTTCCGCGACGTGGACCTCACGCCCGACTATGTGAGCCTGTCGCCCGTGTCGGTCTACAACGCGATGGCCTACGACCTGGAGTTCACCGAGAAGACCCCGGGCACGATCCTGCTCGACGTGGGCACGACCTCGACGGACCTGATCATCGCCGATGCCGGCCGGGTCTGGGTGCGGACGTTCCCGATGGGCGGGCACCAGTTCACCGAGGCGCTGGTGACGGCCTTCAAGCTCTCCTACTCCAAGGCCGAGAAGCTCAAGAAGGAAGCCGAGCAGTCCAAGCACGCCCGGCACATCTTCCAGGCGCTCCGCCCGGTCTTCACCGACCTCGTGCAGGACGTCCAGCGATCCATCCAGTACTACCAGCAGGCGCACCCCGACGCGAAGCTCGACCGGCTGATCGGACTCGGGTCCACCTTCCGACTGCCGGGTCTGCGCAAGTACCTCAAGCAGCAGCTCGGGATGGACACCTACAAGCTCGAGCAGTTCAAGCGCGTCGAGCTGGACGGGCCCGAGGCGGGCGAGTTCCAGGCGATGAACCTGAACCTCGCCACGGCCTACGGCATGGCTGTCCAGGGCATGGGCATGGACACCATTCAGGCCAACCTGATGCCCTCGGCCATGATGCGCGAGGCGATGTGGAAGAAGAAGAACAAGTGGTTCGGCCTCAGCGCCGGCGTGGCGGCCGCGGCCGCGGGCGTCATGTTTGTCGGGCCCTTCCTCGACAAGACGGCGATCGACAACTCGCCCCAGCCGGCCTCGATCACACAGACCGCGAATATCGCCCAGCGTCTGGGCACCGAGGCCCGCGATGCGGGCGTCGTCGGCGCGGGCGTCGCGGACTACACGGCCGCGAACATGCTCCGCCTCTATGAGGACAAGGCCGTCTTCGCGCATCTGGCGCGCGACGTTTCCGAGATGATCGCCGACGCCACCGACCGGGCGGGCACGGCCCAGCCCGCCTTCCGCCTGCGTGTGCTCGATACGGAGTTCAAGACGCCCGAGGCCGGCGGCGGGCGGCAGCCGGGGGCGCGGGATTTCCCGGGGCCTGATGACTTCAACAACCCCGACCCAGGCGGCGACCCTGCCGATGCGGGCGGTCCGGACCTGTCGGGTGCCCCGCGCATCGCGGTGACGCTCGAGATCAGCACGGCCCAGCCTGAGCCGAGGCGGTTCTTCATCGACACGATCTTGGCGTGGCTCCCCGCGAACGCGGAGCGCGAGGGCGTGCCGTACGTGATCGTGCCGCCCGAGGCCGACGCGTGGCAGTACACGCCCGGGCGTGCGTCCGCCGCCGCGAACGATCGCGACCCACGGGGCGCCAGCGCTGGCAACGTGCCCGGCCGCCCTGTGCCTGGTCGCCCGACACCGGGCCGTCCGACGCCGGCCGGTCGCCCGACGCCCTCGGGCGGCACGGGCGCGGTGGCGAACATCAACCAGCTCGCGCCGATCGAGCCTCCGGGCGATCCGCTCGGCGCGTCCGAGGCGAAGTTCGTGGTGACGTGGGAGCTCGCGCTCGTCGAGCCCGCCGAAGAGACGCCGGGCGAGGAGCTGCCGTGATGGGTGCGTGTGCGATGACGAGTCGGTTGGTTCGGCGTGTCGATGCCGGTGCGAAGGGATGTGAGCTGTGAAGAAGGTGCTTGCCTGGATCAAGGCCCATCTCGTGCCGGTGGTTTCGGTGCTGCTGATTCTGGTCCTGCTGCCGGTCGGCTTCGTGGTGAGCACGGGCTGGGGCAAGGGCATCCGCGAGTCGCGTCAGGAAGAGGCGGGTGCGGCGCTCAGCCGGATCAAGGGCCAGGAGAGCGTGACGTACACGATCCCGCCGATCCTGCCGGGCGAGGAGGCGATCGAGCAGCGGGCGGCCGCCAACTCGGCGCGGACCGCGTGGTTCAAGGAGCGCGCCGAGTCGCGCCAGGCCGAGGCGGCCCGCGTTGTTGAGGACACGGTCGCCTTCAACCGCCAGAACCGCGGCCCGCTGGTCGAGGGTCTGTTTCCCGAGCCCCCAAGCGCCCGCCAGCGGCAGGTGCGAAGCCTCGAGCTGGCTGAGCGCGTGATCGGGACCGACTCGAAGCGCAGCGTCTACCTTGAGCTGCTCGACTCGATCAACGCCGGCCCGCCGGCCGACAGCGAGCGAGCGGCCCAGCTGATTTCTGATTTCCGCGACCGCGAGCTCGAGCGGCACCAGTCCGAGACGGGCCGGGCCGAGCTCGACCCCGCCGAGGCCGAGGAGCTGCAAACCGCGCTGACCGACCGCCGCATCGGCGAGTACCAGCGCGTCGCGCGTTCCCGCTCGGTGTACGCCACGCCCGAGGTCATCCACTCGCGGACCGCGAGCCGAACCGGCAGCGCCGGGCGGACGCCCGCCGGCGGCCGGTTGGGCGGCGCGAGCGCTGGCGGCTCGGGCACGTGGGTCACGCTGCCCGCCGAGGTGCCCGATCAGCCGCCCGAGATCGACGAGGCGTTCGGGTGGCAGTTCGACTACTGGGTCGTCGAGGACATCCTCCGCGCCGTCGACGCGGCGAACACCCAGGGCGGCGTGCGTGCCGACGTGACGACCGCAGCGGTCAAGCGCATCGAGGACCTGCGCGTCGCGCCCCTGATCAGCGCCGCCGCCAGCACACCCTCGCCGCGCGGCGGGCGGAACGACTTCAACGACTTCAACGACCCCGGCATGGGCGGCGCCGGTGGCGGCAGCGATCCCGCTGCGGCGATCATCGAGCCCGATCCGATGGCCTCGGTCACCGGGCGCAGCGAGTCCAACGGCTTGTACGACCGGCGGACCGCACGCCTCACCACGATCGTCGCCTCGGAGCAGCTCGACGAGCTGTTGCGGGCGCTCGCGGCCACGAACTTCATCGCGGTGCTCGAGATGGACCTGGAGCAGATCGACGCATGGGAGCACCTCGAGGAGGGGTACTTCTATGGGTCGGATCACGTGCTCCGCGTGACTCTCGAGCTCGAGTGCCTGTACCTGCGCGAGTGGACGGTGCCCTTCATGCCCAAGCCCATCCGCGAGGCCCTGGGCATCCCCGACGAGCCCGCGCCCGACGCGTGAGCCACGCGGGCGACGCTCTCCGATGCGGGCCCGCTCCGCAGCCCGCCCTCGCATAGCGACACTTTGATTGCCACCGGCCGAGCGACTCGGCTTCGACAACACAAGAGACCCGACCCATGAAGCTCAAGGGCATCAACCTCATCGAACGGCACGTGGAGAAGATCATTCTCATCGTGGTCGTCCTGGTTTTCCTCGGCGTGCTGGCGCTGCAGATCGTCGCGCCGCGCACGATCGACGTGGGCGGCCAGGCGGTCGCGCCGGCCGAGGCGTTCCGCCCGGCCGAGCAGGCGGCCCAGTCGCTGCGTGCCCAGCTGGACTCGACCGATCCGGCGCTGCCCGATGTCGGGGCCAGCAGCGTGCTGGAAGAGTTCGAGGCGACGCTCGAGGCCCGCAACGCGCCCCGGCCCGAGGTGCTCGCGCTCGGCACGGGCATCAGGCCGGGCGTGACGGGCGCCGTGGCCGAGGCCGGCGACGTCCGCTACGCGACGCTCACGATCCCTGCGCCGAGTGCCCCGACGCCGGCGGGGTATCAGGCGGCGATCGACCCGCGCGAGGTCATCGCGACGCCGGCCCTCGCGGACGTGCTGCCCGCGAGCCAGCCGTTTGATGTCTCGGCCGTCTCCGTGCAGGCGACGTTCGACGGCACGGCGCTCCGCGACCAGCTCGACCGAGACGACCTCGCCCCCGACGGCCCGCTCCGCGCGATCCCGCGAAACTGGTGGCGCGGCGGCATCCAGATCCTCGCCGTCGAGCTCGAGCGGCAGAAGATGAACATCGACGGCTCGTGGGGCGAGCCCGAGCCCGCGCCCACGCCGCCGGGCATGCTCAACCTCGCGAGCGACCTGTCGGCCGACCGCACGGTGCTGGGCGACATCCAGTCCCTCGTGGACCGGGCTCGCGAGAACCCCCGCGCGGTTGTTCAGCCCGCCTTCTACCGCACGCTCAACAGCGCCGAGTGGCGCGAGCCCGAGACGATGGCGAGCGCCGAGATCGAGACCGGCGGCGTCGACCCCGAGATCATCCGCCTCGAAGCACGCCGTGACGAGGTCGTCAAGCGCCTCGAAGCACTCCGCGAGCAGCTCGGGGGCGGCTCCGGCGGCCGAAACCCGGGCCAAGACCCCGGCCGGACTCCCGGACGCGACCCGGATCGGGGCCGACCCGGCCGTGATCAGCCGCCAACCCCGCCCAGCGGCACGCCCGACCGCGGCGATCCGCAGCAGCGGGCGATTCAGGGCCGAATCGACCGCTTCGAAGCCGAGCTGGAAGACATCAACGAAGAGCTCGACGCGCTGGGCGTGCGGGTCGACGACAACGCCAATGACCCCGGCCGCGGGCCGAGCCGCCAGCCGGGGCGTGACGTCGAGCCGGCGCTGCCAACGCTCCTCGAGAACGCCGAGCTGGACGTCTGGGCGCACGACCTGACAGCCGATCCGGACGCGACGTATCGCTACCGCCTCCGCGTCGTTGTGAACAACCCGTTCTTCGGCCGACGTGCCTCGCTCATGGCCGACCAACAGCCGCTGGCCGCGTCGCCCACGATGGCGAGCGCGTGGAGCCCGTGGTCCGAGCCGATCAGCGTGCTGGGCGACCGATACTTCTTCATGGTCAACGCCGCCCCCGCCGACGAGCTCCGCGGCGTGCGTGCGACGGCCGAGCTCTACCGCTTCTACTACGGGCAGTGGCGCCGCGCCTCCGTGCTCGTCGAGCCCGGCGATCGCCTCGCGGACGTGGCCGAGCTGCCCGAGCTGCAAATCTACGACCTGGCGGCCCTGCGTGGCGATCAGGCCGACGATGACAGCCAGGGGGTGCCCGATCCCCGTGGCGGCGATCCGCGCGATCGCGACCCCCGAGGCGGCGATCCGCGCGACCGCAGGCCTCCGGGGCGTGACCGCGGCGCGGCTGTGGCGAGCGATGCGGAGCTCGAGCGTGCTGGCATGCCCGGCCCCGAAACGCTCGAGATCCAAACGGCCGCGGTGCTGCTGGACGTGGCGCTCGCGCCCGGCTCGGCCCTCGGCCGCAACGCCGTGTACGACGCGATTCTCACCGATGCCCGCCTCGGCCTGGTCCGGCGGAGCCCCGCGGGCGACCGGGCGACCGAGGTCTACCGCCGAATCGCCGCGGCCGCTCGAAACGCCGAGCAGCTGGCACAAGGCAACTGAGGCCGATCCCGCATGCCGAAGGGCCGTTCCGGACATGTCTGGGCGGGCTCAATCCTGACAAACACCGTACGGATGCGGATGCGGGCCCTCTCCAGCGACAGGGTCTGACAGCTCATCCACACCGGTTCCACAGCGCAGCATCGGCGGGCCGGCGGAAAGTCGCACTTTCGTTCACGGTTCCTTGACCAACGAAACAGAGGGCCTAGCATCCCCTCGCCAAAACGGTCTGGACGGAAACGTTCAGTGGGTTGCAGCGGGTTGATCCCAACGCAGCCCGGCCTCTTTGAAAAGTCGGAAATCGGATGAGCGTGGACCGCTCTCAACGGTCCGCGGGATGTGTCTCGGTCGTTTCGGCTGGGGCGTGTGCCGCGGGCTTGAATGTCGGTCCACGCGGATTGAATGTCGAGAATCTCGAGTTGTTCTTAGAAATATATCGTTCCGGTCGTTCGGCCGGGCAGCGCGGTTTGCCGCGACGCCTGGTTGGTGCGACCGAGTAAGGGCACACGGTGGATGTCTTGGCGTCAGGAGGCGATGAAGGACGTGGCTACCTGCGAAAAGCCTGAGGGAGCTGGAAGCAAGCTTTGATCTCAGGATGTCCGAATGGGGAAACCCGGCCCTTTGGGGTCATCGCACGCTGAATGCATAGGCGTGCGAAGCAAACCTGGGGAACTGAAACATCTCAGTAC
>CAYQAD010000147.1:0-6601 GCA_964415125.1 uncultured Phycisphaeraceae bacterium
CCGATGTCGTGGACGTCGCCCTTGACGGTCGCGAGCACGATCGAGCCCTTGGTCTGCCCCTCGACGCGCTCCATGAACTGCTCGAGGTGCGCCACGGCCATCTTCATGACCTCGGCCGACTGCAGCACGAACGGCAGCTGCATCTTTCCCGAGCCAAACAGCTCGCCCACGACCTTCATGCCTTCGAGCAGGTGGTCGTTGATGATCTCCAGCGGCGAGTACGTCTCGCGGGCCTCTTCGAGGCACTCGATCAGCCCCTGCTTGTTGCCATCGATGATGTGCCGTTGGAGGCGCTCTTCGAGCGTGAGGTCCTCGGCGCTCACCGCGGCCTGCGAGGCGGCGGTCGCGTCCTTGAACAGCTCGATGAGTGCCTGCAGCGGGTCGTAGTCGGGCGTGATGTTCGCGCCGGTCGTCTCAGGCATGGGCGACCTCCGTGTACGCCTCGGGCCGATCCGCGTCGATCGGCAGGCCCGTGCCGCCCTTGGCGGTGTCGCGGCGGTCGTAGATCAGGTGCAGCGCCACGCGCTGGTGCTCCTCGTCGATGCGGGCGAGGGGGATGATCTTGCCGGCGTGGACGATCGCGCTGGTCATGCCAGCCGCGACGAGCTCCTCGAGAAAGACGCTGTTGAGCACGACGCGGGCCGCGGGGTTCAGGCCGAACGACACGTTCGAGAGCCCGCAGGTGATCTGCACCTCGGGGTACGCCTCGGCGATGCGTCGCGTGCCCTCGATGAGTTCGAGGGCCGAGCGTCGGTCGCTGTCCATGCCGGTTGAGATGGGCAGGACGAGCGGGTCGATGAAGAGGTCCTCGACGAGCAAGCCGTGCTCGCTGGTGGCCCGCTCGATCGCGCGGGTCGCGATCGCGAGCTTGCGATCGGCGGTCCGCGCCATGGCGGCTTCTTTGTCCTCGTCGATCGTGCCGATGACCAGTGCGGCCCCGAACCTGCGGGCAAGGTCGCACAGCTCGTCGAACTTCTCCTCGCCGTCTTCGAAGTTTGCCGAGTTGATGATGCACTTGCCCGGGGCGTGGCGGAGCCCCGCCTCGATCGTCGCGGGCTGGGTCGAGTCGAGCATCAGGGGCACGTCGACCTGCCGAACGACACGCTTGACGACCTCGGCCATATCGCGCGGGTTGTCCCGCCCCGCGTAGTCGACGTTGACGTCGAGCACGTGCGAGCCCTCGCGGACCTGCTCGCGGGCGAGGGCGACGATCTCGTCCCAGTTCTCGTCCTCGAGCAGCCGCTTGAACTTGCGCGAGCCCGATGCGTTGCACCGCTCCCCGACGATGAGGAACGAGTTGTCCTGCCGGAACTCAACAGCCGAGTACAGGCTCGTTGCGCTCGCACGCCAGCGGTCCTTGGTGACCTTGACGGGCTCGCGGCCGCTCGCCATCTCGGCGATGGTCTTGATGTGCTCGGGCGTGGTGCCGCAGCAGCCGCCGAGGAGGTTGACGCCGTCGGCCTCGGTGAACTTCTCGAGCGTCTCGACCATGGCGCTCGGTCCCAGGGGGTACTCCGTTCGCCCCTCTACGAGCACGGGCAGCCCCGCGTTGGGCACGACCGAGAGGTGCCGGTCCCAGTGCCTGCCGAGGTGCCGAACGTGCTCGGTCATCTCGACCGGGCCGGTCGCGCAGTTCAGACCGAGCGAGGCGATTGGGTAGTTCCGCAGCGCGTGCGTGGCTGCTTCGATCGACGCGCCGAGCAGCATCGTGCCCGTCGTCTCGATCGTGACGGACACCATGATCGCGATGTCCTCGTGCGTGCGCCCCGCCCCATCGAGGGCTGCCAGCACCGCGTTGACCGCGCACTTGATCTGGAGGAGGTCCTGGCAGGTCTCGATCAGCAGCGCGTCGGCGCCGCCAGCGATCAGGCCCCGCGCCTGCTCGCGGTACGAGCGAAACATCGTGTCCCAGTCGATCTGCCCGAGCGTGATGAGCTTCGTGCCCGGGCCCATCGACCCCATGACGAAGCGGGGCTTGTCGGCGGTCGAGTGCGCGTCGCACGCGGCGCGGGCGAGCTCGGCCGCGGTCTTGGAGAGCTCGAAGCACCGGTCCTGGAGATCGAACTCGCGCAGCACGTGCTCGGACGAGCCGAACGAGTCGGTCTCGATGCAGTCCGCCCCGACGGAGAGAAACGACTCATGGATCTCGGTGACCACGTCGGGGCGGGTCGCGACGAGGATGTCGGTGCAGTTCTCGCAGCCGCAATAGTCGCTCTCGATCGTCAAGTCCTTGCTGTACAGCGACGTGCCCATCGCCCCGTCGAGCACGAGCACGCGGCGGGCGAGGTGGTCGAGGAAGAGGCTTGGCATGGCGAGGGGCTCCTGGGCCGGCGGGGCGATGTCTGGGCGTCCGCTGGCTGTGGTAACTATATCCATTCTTCCGGATGAACGGATGAATGCCCCGCTCGGCTTGAAGAAAACGCCCGCAGGGGCGGGCGCAGCTTCGATCGTTCTGGTCCCGAGCCCGCTGTGGCGAGCCCGCGGGGATTACTTCTTCTTGTTCTTGAAGTAGTCGCCCTTGAACTTGTTCTGGAAACGCTCCACGCGGCCCGTGGCGTCGACGAACGCCTGCTTGCCGGTGAAGAACGGGTGCGAGCCCGACCAGACTTCCACGTGCATCTCGGGCACGGTCGCTCCGACTTCCATGACGACCTCGCCGTTGTGGTAAACCTTGCAGTTGTAGAACTTCGGATGGGTTTCGGTCTTCATGGTCGTCTCCAGGCAGCTGGCATCGGCGATCCGGGCCAGAGGCAACAGTAGACCCGCAGGTGTCGGTTGGGCAAGCCCGGCGGCCGGTTGCCCAACAAGCCGTTGGCGGCGATGCCCGTGCTCCCCCGAGGCGATGCGAAGAGTTGCCGGGGCTGGCCCTGAGAGACTTCCGCCGAACTGGGGTTTCCATCCCACACGGCGGCGCGTGGAGTGATATGGTCATTCCACCTCTAGGAGTCCGAATGGCACAGACGCAATCGGCGGGGCCCGGCACCACAGCGCATATCGCGGTGCTGGCGGGCAAGGATGATCTTCCCAAGCCGGCCTCGGCCAGTGCGACCAAGGCGGCCGAGGCCGCCTCGGCCCACGAACACGACCACGAGACGTCGCGCGCCATGCGACTTGCAAACCTCCTGGTCATCGTCACGCCTTTCCTCGGGCTGATCGCGGCGGTGGTCATGCTCTGGGGGGCGCCCTGGTACTGGCTCTACGCGGGGCTTTTCGTCTCGATGTACCTGGTCACCGGGTTCGGAATCACCGTCGGCTTCCACCGCTACTTCACGCACAAGTCATTCGACACCAGCCCGCTCATGAAGGGCATTCTGGGGGTCTCGGGATCGATGGCGGTGCAGGGGCCCATCCTGTTCTGGGTCGCCACGCACCGCGGCCACCACCAGCACTCTGATGGCGAGGAAGATCCGCACTCCCCGCACGCCTACGGCGGCGGCTTCGTGGGCATCCTCAAGGGCGCGTTCCACGCTCAGTGCGGCTGGCTGCTCAAGGGCAAGACCCGCGCCGACATCAAGCGGTACGCCCCCGACCTGCTCCGCGACAAGATGGTCGTGTGGATGAGCAAGATGTTCCCGGTCTGGGTGCTGCTGGGCATCGCCGTCCCGGGCGCGATCGCCTATTTCGTCACGGGCACGTGGGTCGGTGGCGTTCTCGGCATGCTCTGGGGCGGCCTGGCACGAATCTGCTTCGTCCACCACGTCACGTGGAGCGTGAACTCGGTCTGCCATCTCTGGGGCACCCGTGCCTTCGAGAGCCACGACGAGTCACGCAACAACGCGATCGTCGGCGTCCTTGGTCTGGGCGAGGGGTGGCACAACAACCACCACGCCTTCCCGGCCTCGGCCCGCCACGGGCTGCGTTGGTGGGAGTTCGACGCGAGCTACCTGCTCATCCGGGGCATGAAGGCCGTCGGGCTCGTGAAGACCATCCGCGTGCCCTCGCCCGAGCGCGTCGAGGCGAAGCGGCGTCACTCCGCCTGATCGGCGATCTGTCGGCGCGCCTCGTCGAGCACCTCGGCGACGATCACGTTGAGTTCGAGGCTCGACAGCGGGTCGACCTCGCACTCGCCGCGCACCACGTGGCGCAGGTATGTCCATTCGTCGCGCATCTCGGCGGTCGGTGGCGGCGGCGTCACGGCCTCCGCGTCGCCATCGGGTGTGCGCACGCGCAGGTCGTTCCATCGGCCTGCGTGGATGGAGCCTCGCTCGGTGTGCAGGTCGGTTTCCTTGTTGTCGTGCGTCCATGCCCACGAGCCCTGGATCACCGCGGTCGCGCCGGGGTAGGTCAGCACGATCGTCGAGTCGTCGTCGACCGCCGGGTACAGCTCTGGCTTGTGCGTCGCGGCGGTCGCGGTGACGCTCGTCGGCCGCTGCCCGTCCATGAGCCAAGTCGAGATCAGGACGCCGTAGCACCCGAAGTCGACGACCGCGCCGCCGCCGTTGGCCTTGGGGTCGGTAAGCCAAGCGAGAAACTCCTCGGAGCAGCCGATCTCCTTTGGCCCGCGGTGGCCGTGGCGGTGCACCATCCGACGCAGCGGCGCCATCTCGCCCGACCGCACGAGCCGATGGGCCTCGCGCAGCGACGGGTACCAGGACGTCTCGAAGTTGGTCAGCACCAGCACGCCGTGCGTCTCGGCGAGCGCCGCCATGCGATGTGCGTCCTCGGCGCGGAACGCCAGCGGCTTCTCGTGGAGCGTGTGGATGCCCCTCGGGGCGCAGTGCTCCACGACCGCCGCGTGCTCGGCGATGCTGGTCATGACGCTGGCAGCCTCGGGCTGGGTCGCGTCGAGCATGGCCGGAAGGTCGTCCCAGAGCAGCTCGGCGTCGAGGTCGTACTTCTCGGCCATGCGATCGAAGAGCGCCGCGTTGTGCTCGAACACGCCCACGATCTCGAGGTCCGCACGCTCTCGGGCATTCCAGAGCAGGCCTTCGACGTGCCCATGGACGAGCCCAATCACGGCGATCCGGAGCGGCTCGACCGACGCTCCGGCGTCGGCGTTCGCGTCGGCACCGCCATCGGCGCCAGGGGACGCGGCGTGGCCCGGCGTCGTGAAGGCGGCGATGATCCAGCTGCTCAGCCAAGCGCTCATCCAAGCGCCGAGCCAAGGACGTGTCCGGCCGGGCCGGCGCCGCGTGCTGTGGGACGTTGTGCTCCGATCGGTCATGCGAGCGAGTCTAAGTCGTTTCGGCCTCGTGCCCGCTCGGCTCGGACCGGGGCGGTTGGGGGCGCTTTGATAGGGATTGTGGAGGGCGCGGTCCTTCGGGCCGATGTGTCGTCCGGGAACGACGTGCAGGGAGCGATACCCGATGGGCAGGCCGATCGAGGTCCACAAGTTTGGCGGCACGAGCGTCGGCAGCGCCCAGCGGATCGAGGCCGTGTGCGCCCTCATCGCCGCGGCGCGGTCCGACGCCGACATCGCGGTGGTCTCCTCGGCGATGTCCGGGACGACGAATCGGCTGGTCGAGATCACCAGCGGCTGCGGTGATCGCGGCGAGGCGGTCGCGTGGGTCCGATCACGGCACGAGTCCGCCGTGGATGAACTCGGGCTGGCGGGCACCGACGCGGCCGGGTGCGTCTCGGAGCAGCTCGGCGAGCTGGAGACGCTCGTCGCCGCACTCGCCCATCTCGCGCAGACGCCGCCCGCGTTGCACGATCGAATCCACTCCATCGGCGAGCGGCTCGCGGTGGAGCTGATCGCCGGCGCCCTTGCCGCACGCGGCATCACGGCACGGGCGTGCTCGGCCGACGCGTTTCTCGAGACGTCGGGCGACTTTGGCGAGGCCGACCCGGTGACGTTCCGCGCCGATGCGCGCACGGCCGCGGCGCTGCGGGGCGTGCTCGCCGACGGTGCGGTGCCGATCGTGACGGGCTTCTTCGGGCAGGGGCCCGACGGCGATATCCGGCTGCTCGGCCGTGGCGGCAGCGACTTGAGCGCGTCGCTGCTCGCGTCCGCGCTCGACGCGCAGAAGCTCGTCATCTGGACCGACGTGGCGGGTGTGTACACGGCCGACCCGAGGCTGGTGCCCGAGGCCCGGCGGATCGACTGGCTGAGCTACCGCGAGGCGGGCGAGATGGCCTACTTCGGCTCGAAGGTGCTGCACCCGCGGACGATGATTCCCGTCATCGAGAAGGACATCCCAATCGAGGTCCGCAGCTCGCTCGAGCCGAAGGCGGGCGGCACGGCCATCCGCGGCGGCACGTCGAGCGACGACATCGCGGTCAGCGTCATCCGCGACGTGACGCTAATCGGTCTCGAGGGCGCGGGCATGGCGGGTGTTGCCGGCGTGTCGGCTCGGCTGTTCGGCGCACTCGCGGACGCGGGCGTGTCCGTGATACTCATCAGCCAGAGCAGCAGCGAGGCGTCGATCACCGTCGCGGTGCGGAACGCCGACGCGGACGCGGCGGTGGGTGCAATCCGCAACGAGTTCCGCCTCGACCTGGCGCGGGGGCTCGTCCAGCAGGTCTCCGAGCGGCCGGACTTGGCCGTCATCACGGCGGTGGGGGCGAAGCTCAACCACCGGGTCGGTGCGGCCGCGTCGATCATGGGCGCGTGTGCGCGGGCGAAGGTGAACATCCTCGCGATCACGCAGGGGTCGAGCGA
>CAYQAD010000148.1:0-6585 GCA_964415125.1 uncultured Phycisphaeraceae bacterium
TCGACGGGTGCGGAGGAGAACGCGGCGATCGTGTCGGGGGGCGTGGTCGTTGAGTACGCGGACCCGGACTCGAAGCGGGTGTTGCAGCTGACGGCGGACCGGGGTGTGGTGTTTCTCGAGCCGGGCCCGATCACGGGGCTTGCGCGGCTGAAGCCCGAGGACGTGCGGGGGATCTATCTGGAGGGTGGCGTGGTCGCGACGGACGGGCAGTACACGCTGCGCGGGCCGAGGGTGTACTACGACCTGCAGAAGGATCAGGCGGTGGTGCTGGATGCGGTGTTTTGGACGTATGACCGGCGGCTTCGGATGCCGTTGTATTTGCGTGCGGATGCGATTCGGCAGACTTCGGCGGACCAGTTCACGGCGAACCGGGCGGTGCTGTCGACGACGGGGTTCGCGACGCCGCATTTGAGCGTGGGCATGAGCGAGGTGACGCTGACGCGGATGGAGCCGACGGGGCCGGACGGCGAGGTGACACAGCGCGTGGACGCGAAGAACATCACGACGCGTGCGAGCGGCGTGCCGTTCTTTTACTTCCCGCGCTGGAAGGGCGATCCGAACAACGTGCCGCTGGAGGGGATCGGTCTTGAGCTGAGCTCGAACACGAGTGGCGTGCGCACGGTGTGGGATGTTGCGACGCTGATCGGCGTGGACAAGCCGAAGGGGTTTGATGCGGACTTGCTGCTCGATGGGTACTTCGATCGCGGGCTTGGCATCGGCACGGAGATCGACTGGGACCGGGGCGAGATCCAGGGCGAGTTCTTCGCGTACGGGCTGCCCGATGACACGGGCACGGACCGCAGCCGGGCGGGTGACGAGACGGACATCGACGGCGAGACGCGCGGGTTGATCCTGGCGGAGAACCGCTGGAGCATCAACGACCAGTGGACGCTGTTCGGCGAGGCGTGGTACGCGAGCGATCCGGCGTTTGTGGATTCGTTCTTCCGGAACCTCGGGAAGGAGCGGCGGGAGTTCACGAACGCGCTGACGCTTCGGTACCGGGAGGACAACACGGCGTTCTTCGCGCAGGGCAAGGCGAACGTGGATGATTTCACGCCCAATGAGTACCTGCTGCAGAGCCAGGGGTACACGGTCGACAAGCTGCCGGAGCTCGAGTATTTCCGGGTGGCCGACGATTTGCTTGAGGGCTGGCAGGTGGGCGCGCTGACGTACACGAGCGAGTATCGGTACAGCCGGATGCAGATGCAGTTTGTCGAGCCAACGCTCGCGGAGCAGGGGTTTGTGCGGCGGGGCAAGGCCCGGCGTGCGTTTGGGCTGAATCCGGACGACTCGATCGCGGACTCGCTGCGGGCGCGGGGCTTCACCGAGGACGCGGTGAATCGGTTTGACACGCGGCACGAGCTCAATGCACCGCTTGATCTCGGGCCCTTTCGCGTGACGCCCTCGGCGGTCGGGCGGGTGACGCTGTACGACAACGAGTTCGAGGACTTCAGCCCGGAGGAGACGGATCGCGAGCGTCTCTGGGGGGCGGCGGGCGTGACGGTGGCGACGTCGCTGGTGAAGGTGGACAACGAGGTGGAGTCCGACGCGTGGGACCTGCACCGGATGCGGCACATCATTGAGCCGTCGTTCTCGGTGTGGCACGGGGAGAGCACGATCGATCGCGCGGACCTGCCCGTGTATGACGATGGCGTGGAGAGCCTGCTCGAGGGGACGCAGTACCGCTTCGCGATCGACCAGACGTGGCAGACGTACCGCGGCGGTCCGGGGCGGTGGCGGAGCGTGGACTGGATCGAGCTGGACACGGAGATCGTGCTGTCGTCGGAGGATGAGGAGGATCGGGAGAGCCCGATCGGTCGGTACGTGGAGTATCGGCCCGAGTACTCGAACGCGGGCGACTACTTCACGCTGGACGCGATCTGGCAGGTGTCGGACGCGCTGACGCTCGGCGGGCAGACGATCTACGACTTTGACGCGAACCAGCAGGCGCGGACGAGCGCGGGCGTGGTGCTGCAGCACTCGCGGGAGTTCTCGACGTTTGCGGAGATTCGGTTCATCAATCCCGAGGACTCGACGTACATCGACATGGGCGTTCGGCAGCGGATCACGCCCAAGTACCAGACGGCGGTGTCGGGCAGCTACGACGCGAACGAGGACGACTTTGCGCGGATCAACTTCGAGCTCCGGCGGTCGTTCCCGAATGTCGAGCTCGGGTTTGGCGTGTCGCACAACCGCATCTCGGACCAGACGAGTTTCAACTTCATTCTCAGCCCGGTTGGGCTCGGGCAGAGCTTGCGGTTCCGGGATGTGAGTGGCGGCGGGCCGTTGGGCGGGTGATGCGGAGTGATCGCACGGGTTGCCCTTCGGGTCAACCCGTGGCCCAGCGGGCGCGGTTTAGTCGTCGTCGGGGTTGTCGTCGTTGTCGCGGGCTTCGATGGCGCGGTTGTAGGCGAGGACGATCATGGAGCCGGGGATGAAGATCTTCTCGCCGGCGGCGCGGGAGAGGTCTTCGGTGTCGGTGAGCCGACCCGACTCGATGTCGGCCTCGATCTCGGTGACGGCGTTGTCGAGGACCTGGATGAGGTAGGCGAGGATGGCGAACTCGTCGTCGGTCTGGGGGAGGAATCGGCCGAGGAAGGGGACGTTGAGGGGGGGGACGACGTACCAGCGGTCGTTGCGCTGGGTCATGACCATGCCCAGGGGTGGGAGGACGGGCATGTTGTCGATCATGATGGCGGCGGTGTTGTCGTCGATGGGGATGGTGGAGATTCGCTGGGCCTGCTCGTCGAGGACGGCGTAGGGGTCGGCGAGGACGCGGCGGAGGAGCAGGCCGATGGTGTCGCGGGGGTTTGACCTGCCGCGGCGGGAGAGCAGGCCAGCGAGGGCAGGGGAGTTCTGGGCCTCGACGCGGAGGCGTTCGACCTCGGCGGGGTATTTGTCGGCGAAGGTTTGCGAGCAGCTTTGGAGGGAGCCGAGGAGGACGCCGGCACGGCGGAAGAGCTCGCGCATGCGGGGGTCGTCGGCGAGGAGGAGCTCGTGGAGGCGGTCGGCGCGGTCGGCCTTGATGAAGGCCTGGGCGGTCTGGATGACCTCGTCGGGCGAGCCTTGGCGGGCCTTTGGGCCGGAGTCTGCGCGTGAGCAGGCGGCGAGGAGGAGGCTCGCGGCGAGGAGGAGCACAAGTCGCAAGGCGATGGATCGCACGGTGTCCCCCACTGCTGCTGGTGCCCGGGTGTGGCTGGGTTTCGAGTGTGTACGGCTGGCCCCGGCGTGGGGCGTAGGATGGGCTATGCAGGTGATCGTCAATAACGAGCCGACGGATGTTCCCGAGGGCAGTTGCCTGGCTGATCTTATTGAGCAGGTCGGGCTGGGTGGCAGCCCCGTCGCGGCCGAGGTGAACAAGGCGCTGGTGCCCAAGCGGTCGCACGGGGCGTGCGAGCTTGCGGAGGGCGACCGGATCGAGCTGGTGACGCTGGTTGGCGGCGGCTGAGACTCGGACGGGCTGGCGGAATAGGGAATGGAGCGAGAACCGATGGATCGGGCGACAGATCGGGCGCGGGATCGTGTGGTGGAGGGCAAGCCGAGCGGTCGTACCGAGCCGGCGGGCGAGCCGTTAGTCATCGGCGAGCGGCGGTTTGATAGCCGACTGCTTGTGGGCACGGGCAAGTACGCGACGTATGAGCTGATGCAGGATGCGCTCGACGCGTCGGGCAGCGAGATCATCACGGTGGCCGTACGGCGCGAGCGGCTGGTGAACGAGCGGGGCGAGTCGCTCTTGGATTACATCGACACGGACCGGTACACGATCCTGCCGAACACGGCGGGGTGTTTTAGTGCTGAGGATGCGGTGCGGGTGAGCCGACTCGGACGGGAGATTCTCGAGCAGATCGGGAACTCGGGGGCGAGCTGGGTGAAGCTCGAGGTGCTGGGGGATAAGAAGACTCTTTTGCCCGACCCGGTCGGCACGATCGAGGCGGTGGAGACGCTCGCCAATGAGGGGTTCGAGGTGCTGTGCTACACGTCGGACGACCCGATCAGCGCGAAGCGGATCAAGGACGCGGGGGCTGCGGCGGTGATGCCGGCGGGCTCGCCGATCGGGTCTGGTCAGGGCGTGCTGAACCCCAACAACATCGTGCTGTGCCTGGAGACGCTCAAGGACGGCGATCCGGACTATCCGGTGATTGTTGATGCGGGCGTCGGGGCAGCGAGTGATACGTCGATCGCGATGGAGCTTGGCGCGGACGGCGTGCTTTTGAACACGGCGATCGCGCACGCGAAGGACCCTGTGCTCATGGCGCACGCGATGCGGCACGCGACGATCGCGGGTCGGCAGTCGTACCTGGCGGGGCGGATCGAGAAGAAGCTGTATGCGACGGCTTCGAGCCCGTTTGAGGGCGCGATCTCGTACATCCCGGGCGAGTAGGGCAGACTCGATAGCATCGGCCGACCGTGTGCGGCTTTGGTGTCATTCTGATCACGCATCGCGAGGCGGGCCGGCGGCCTGTGGATGTGATTCCCGAGCGGTGGCTCGACGCGATCGATGTGCGCATTGCGCATCGGGGCGCGGATGGGCATGGGCGATTCCGCGACCGGGCGGTGCTCGCGGATGGCTCGGTGGTTGATGTGGCGATGGTGCATCGGCGGCTCTCGATCATCGACCACGCGGGCGGGGCGCAGCCGATGTGCCACGATGGCGGGCGGCTGCGGCCGGATTGTGTGTATGGGGATGAGGTGCGCCTTGCGAGCGCGCAGCACGCGGGGCCCGGGCTCGTTGCGGTGGCGTTCAACGGGTGCGTGTATGACCACGCGGATCGTCGGGCGGAGCTCGAGCGGCTTGGGCACACGTTCGGGAGCGACCACGCGGACACCGAGGTGCTCGTGCAGGGGTGGCGGGCGTGGGGCGCGGATGTGTTCGGGCGGGTCGATGGGATGATGGCGTGCGCGGTGTGGGACCGGGCGTCGGGGACGCTGACGGTGGCGCGGGATCGGTTTGGCGAGAAGCCGATGTATGCGCGGGAGATTCGCCCCGGGGCGTGGGTGTTCGCGTCGCAGGCGGCGGCGGTGGCGCTGGCGTGTGATGAGCCGGCGGAGTTGGACGCGGACGGTGCGGCGGAGTGGGTCGTGCGGGGGTACGGGCACGAGACGACGCCTTGGGCGGGGATGCATCCTTTTCCGCATGGGCGGTGGATGACGGTGGGCGAGCGTGCGGGGAAGCCGGCGGCGCGGGCGTTTGCGCGGATCCCATGGCCGAAGGTGGCGAAGCTTGGCAACGGGCCGAGGTACAAGAAAGTGCATCGGTTGCTTGAGGAGAGCGTTTCGGCGCGTCTCGCGGCGGATGTGCCGGTGGCGTGCCTCTTGAGCGGCGGGATCGATTCGGCGTGTGTGGCGCTGGCGGCGTCGCGGGCGCTTGACGAGCCGTCGGCACTCACGACGGTGTGTGTGCGGATGCCGGAGCTTGCGTACGACGAGAGCGGCGCGGCGGCGGAGATCGCGGCGGCGCTTGGCACGACGCATCGGACGGTGGACGTCTCGGCGACGCCCGCGGCGGACCTGGTGGCGCTGGTGGAGTCGATGGGATTGCCGTTTGGGGATTCGTCGCTGCTGCCGAGTTCGTGGGCGTTCGAGGCGGTGGCGGGCGAGGGGAAGGTGGCGTTGACGGGCGACGGCGGGGACGAGCTGTTTATGGGATACGGGCGGTATGAGGCGGCGGAGCAGTTGTCGCTGCTGGTGTTTCTGCGTGTGCTCGGGCTGACGCCGCCGGTGTCGGTGCTGGATCGGCGCGATCCGAAGGGGCGGGGAGACAAGCTCGCGCGGTTCTTGGTTGCGGCGTCGCACCGGGGGTACCGGGATTTGCTCGATGTGTTTCCGGAGCCGGACGCGGCGCGGCTCGTCGGTAGGCGGGCCCAACCGGACGTTGATAGCGCGTTGTTTCTCGCGTCGGCGTCGGCGGCGCGGCGATTTGACGTTGAGCAGCACCTGCCGGGGGACTACCTGCGGAAGGTGGACCATGCATCGATGTTGGCGGGGGTGGAGGCGCGGGCGCCGATGCTTGCGCGGGGGCTCTCGGATTTCGCGCTGCGTGCGCCAGCGCAGCGCGGGTTTTTGGCGGGTAAGCGGAAGGCGGCGCTTCGGCGATACCTGCGAGGCGTGGTGCCCAAGCGGGTTCTGGAGGCGCCAAAGTCGGGGTTTGCGGTGCCGATCGGTGCGTGGTTTCGGTCGGACTTTGGTGGGATGCGCGGGATGCTGCGTGACGAGCTGGGCGCAGCGGATGCGTTTGGGCCGCTCGACTCGGCGGGGTTTCTGGTCGATCGCGCGCATGTCGATCGGCTGCTGGATGAGCACGACGCGGCGGGCGAGCGGAGCGTGTGGCCCTGGAAGGGGCGCGACCACAGCCAGAGGTTGTATGCGCTGCTGGTGCTGGCGGTGTGGTGCCGGGCGCTGCGGGAGGGGCGGCTTTAGTTGGTCGCGCCGCGTGGGCGCATGAAAACGCCCGGCTGTTCGAGCCGGGCGGGTTTCGTGGTGCGGTGACTGCGTTTTAGAACGTGGTGCCGACGGTGAGGAAGTAGTCGAGGTCGTTGCGGTCGTTGTCGGCGCCGGGGGAGGAGTCGTAGCGGTCCTCGATGCCGG
>CAYQAD010000149.1:0-6569 GCA_964415125.1 uncultured Phycisphaeraceae bacterium
AGGAAGGTTGGGATGCAGAGGCCGAAGGCTGTCGCGATGAGCGCGCATCCGATCCGGGCGCGGTCCGCTTCGATTCGATCGAGCAGGGCGATGCCGACGATGAGGCCGACGGTGGGGACGAGCTGCCAGAACGCGAGTGGCCAGGCATCGAGTACGAGGAAGCCTGGGGCTGTGATGGCGTAGGCGATCAGGGCGATTGCGGTCGCCTTGATGAGCGCCGCACGAGACGGCCGGGGTGATTTCGGCGGCGTGCCTGCTTCGGCGGCGCACTCGGGGCAGGGTGATGCGGCGTTGAGCCCAGTGCGGTCGTAGCCGCAGGCGCCGCATGCGGACCGTGGTTGACGGCGCAGCGCACGGTCGAATGCGGAGAGTGCGCTACAGGCGAATAGCGTGGCTGACAGTCCGGTCAGGAGAATGAGACAGATGATTCGATCGAAGTCGGCCACGGCTGACTCCGTGTGGGCGTTAGAGCTGCCAGAGGCTGGAGCCCCAGGTGAGGCCGGCGCCGAAGGCGAGGAACATGACGCGCTCGCCTTGCTTGATGGTGCCGGCGCGGCGCTGCTCGTCGAAGACGAGGGGGCAGGATGCGGCGACGGTGTTGCCGTAGCGGTCGATGTTGATGGGGAGCTTGTCGGCGGGGAGGCCGAAGCGTTCGCGGGCGGCTTCGAGGATGCGGGTGTTGGCCTGGTGGCAGATGTAGTGGTCGACGTCGGCGGCTTCGAGGCCGGCGTCGGCGAGGGTTTCTTCGATGAGGGCGGGGAACTTGCTGACGGCGAAGCGGAAGACGGCCTGGCCGTTCATCTGGACGCAGTTGATTTTGCGTGGGTCGTAGTCTTCGGGGTTGTCGAACTGGTCCTGGCGGGTGGGGATGAAGAGGTGCTTGCCGCCGTGGCCGTCGGAGTGCATGCACTCGGCGATCATGCCGAGGTCGGGGTTGTCGTCGGCCTTGAGGATGAGCGCGGAGGCGGCGTCGCCGAAGAGGATGGAGGCGCCTCGGCCGAAGGTGGAGTAGTCCATGAAGCGCGTGATGGTGTCGACGCCGATGAGGCCGACGGTTCGTGCGCGGCCTGCGCGGATGTACTCGTGGACCATGTTGAGTGCGAAGACGAAGCCGGAGCATGCGGCGTTGAGGTCGAAGGCGCCGATGTGGCCCGCGCCGATGTCGGCTGCGGTCTGGCAGGCGACGGCGGGCGTGGGCATGTCGGGGGTCATCGTGGCGGCGACGATGAGGTCGAGGTCGGCGGGGTTTGTTGAGGCGTCTTTGAGTGCGGCGTCGAGCGCGGCGGTGGCGAGGCCGTGGGTCGTTTCGCCGTTTTCGGGTGTGTAGACCTTGCGCTCGGTGATGCCGGTGCGCTGGCGGATCCACTCATCGGAGGTGTCCATGACCTTCTCGAGGTCTTGGTTGGTGAGTGTGCGCTTGGGGAGTGCGGAGCCTGTGCCTGCGATGCGAACGCCGAGGGGTGGTCGCCGGGTGGGCAGGCTCATGCGTGCTCCTGTTGGGGCTGGGCTTGTGTTGGCTTTGTCTCGGAGGACTGGGCCTCGGGGCCTTGGGTTGGGCCGGCTTGCTCGAGATGGGCGACCTCGGCGATGCGCTTCTGGATGTGGGCGTTGGTGCCGGCGGCGACGTGGGCCTTTGTGTTTCGGACGGCTGCTGCGATGGTGCGCGGCTGGGATGAGCCGTGGGCGATGATGCAGTTGCCGTTGACGCCGAGGAGTGGTGCGCCGCCGTACTCGTGGTAGTCGTTCTTGGCGTAGATGGATTTGACGACGGGCTCGAACTGGACGGCGAGCTGGGGGTCGTGCTGGAAGATCTCGTGGGCGATGGCGGTGAAGAGGCTTTTGGCGAGGCCTTGGGCCATTTTGAGGATGGTGTTGCCGACGAAGCCGTCGGTGATGACGACGTCGGCGGCGCCGTCGAAGAAGTCGCGTCCCTCGATGTAGCCGATGTAGTTGAGGTCGGGGGTTGCCTTGAGGAGGGCGGCGGTGTTGCGGACGAGGTCGGAGCCCTTGCCCTCTTCGGAGCCGATGTTGAGGAGCGCGACGCGGGGGCGCTCGATGCCGAGGGCGTGGCGTGCGTGGACGTCGGCCATGACGCCGTACTGCCAGAGGTGGGCGGCCTTGGGCTCGGGGTTGGCGCCGGCGTCGCAGAGGACGAGGGGCCCTGCGAAGGCGGGGATGGTCACGGCGATGCCCGGTCGGTGGACGCCGGGGAGTCGCTTGAGGTGCATGATGGCTGCGGAGACGCAGGCGCCGGTGTTGCCGGCGGAGAGCACGGCGTCGACGGGGTCTTCGGCCTTGCGTGAGCCGAGGAGTGCCATCTGGACGATCGAGGAGTTGGTTTTGGCGCGGACGGCGCGTGCGGGGGACTCGTGCATCGCGATCACGTCTTGCGCGTGATGGATGACGAGTCGCGGGTCTTTGATGCCGCGTTCGGTGAGGGTCTCGGAGATGACGGCCTCGTCGCCGACGAGGATGAGCTGGTCGCCTGCGTCGAGATGCTGGATGGCATCGACGCAGCCTTTCAAGATGGCGTCCGGGGCGTTGTCGCCGCCCATGACGTCAACCGCGAGTCTCATGGGGAGTTAGCCCTTGGTGCCGATACCGAGCTTCGGGACGCTGATGCGGAGGCCGGGGCGAACGTAGCCGGACTCTTTGCAGACGCGGTGGTGGAGCTTGGGCATGCCGGAGACGGGGCAGACGGTGGGCTTTGCACCGGTGATTGCGTCGTGTGAGCGGCGCCGGCGGGTGCGGCCGTGGGATTGGCGGAAGGCGGGAAGCATGGCGCGTCGTCCGGTGGTCTTGGCAGCGTGTGCTGCGGTGCGTGGTTTGGGATGCGGGAGGCCCGTGAGAGCGGGTCACCTGGGGGCAATCCCGAGTCGGCAAGGGTAGGCGTGTGGCGGCGTGCTCGTCAACGGGCGGCGGGGCGGCGCAGTGGGGGCGGGGTGGGCGATGGGAGGCTGGCGGGCGGCGGCGGTGGGCGGATTCTCGGGGACGCGGCGGCGGGGGGCGTGGACGGGGCTGTGGATGGGGCTGTGGAGGGGCGGTGTGGCGGGGGTGCGTGCAAGAGATAGGTTGGGGCTCGACGATTGGATCGGGGGCGAATAGCATGGCGTCCGGCTGACCGATTGGTGGGCCGATTGCCTCCCTAGCTCAATCGGTAGAGCAGCTGACTCTTAATCAGCGGGTTCGGGGTTCGAGTCCCCGGGGGGGTATTTGTTGTTGCCCGCGGTGTGCCGCGGGTTGTTTTTTGCGCTTTGTCGTGAGGGCTGGGTGTGCGAGCTGCGATCGTTCCTCGGTATGGCCCGCCTGGTGTGGTGCGGATCGTTGAGCTTCCGGACCCCATGCCGGCTGCGGGCGAGGTGCTGGTGCGTGTGCGGGCGACCACGGTCGCGTCGGGCGATGCTCGGGTGCGGGGCTACAACGTGCCTGGGCTCTTTTGGATTCCTGCGCGGCTGGCGCTCGGCGTGCTCAGGCCTCGACGCCGCGTGCTCGGGACGGAGTTCGCGGGCGTCGTTGAGGCGGTGGGTGCCGGGGTCACGCGGTTTGAGCCGGGCGACCGTGTGTTTGGCATGGCGTCGTTCTCGAAGCCGATGGGCACGCACGCTGAGCTTCTGACGATCGCTGCGGATGGGCTTGTCGAGCCGATGCCAGCGGGGATGGATTTTGATGAGGCGGGGTGCGTCTGCTTCGGGCTGTTGACTGCCCGGCACTTTCTTCAGAAGTCGGCGAAGGTCCAGGCTGGCGAGCGGGTGCTGATCGTGGGCGCTTCCGGTGCTGTTGGTTGTGCTGCGGTCCAGCTCGCGAAGTATGTCGGGGCGCACGTGACGGCGGTGTGCAGCTCTCGGCATGTTGGGCTGATAAGGGCGCTCGGTGCGGACGAGGTCATCGACTACACGGCCGAGTCGTTCACGGAGGTGGCCGACGGCGGGGCGTATGGCGTCGTGTTTGATGCGGTCGGCGCGACGTCGCCGGCTGCGTGCCTCGGCGTGCTTGCCGACGGCGGCCGATTCGTTGCGATCGTCATGGACACCAAGACGGTGGTGCAGGCGATCTGGTGCTCGTTGACCAAGCGGACGAGGGTGATCATGGGGGTTGCCTCCGAAGTGCCGGAGGACCTTGTGTATTTTCGCGAGATGATCGGGGCTGGGGCGTATCGGTCGATCATCGACCGGCGTTTCCCGCTCGAGCAGATCCGCGAGGCCCATGCAGTCGTCGATGGCGGGCGGAAGCAGGGGAACGTCGTGATCACGATCGGCGTTGGGTGAGGTTGCGCGTTCGCGTCGCGACGCATGGGCCACGTTGGGCGCACCGTCGTGGGATCGGCAAGTTGTCTTGGCGACGCTTGGGCATGCGTGGCGTGCTTGCTTGCCACGGTGACGCGCACGTTGTGATCGAGTCAGTTGGGTTTGTGTTGCTCCGTGAAAACGGGCAGAACCGCGGTGTAGGCAAGGTTGGGGTCGAGGCGCTCGGTGAGGGCGGCGCGGATGGCGCGTTCGGTGCGGGTGGCGGTGGTGGTGGCGAGGTGCTTGCTGTTGGCGATGATGCGGATGGGCTGGTCGAGGTCGAGCAGGTCGTCGTGGAGCAGGAGGGTGAGGGTGTTGCTGGTGAGGTCGACGTCTTCGGTGACGATTGTGATGGCCTGCGTTGTGCCGCTGCTGGCCGGTTGGGCGGTCGCGGTGATGAGGGTGCGCGGCGTTGGGTCGTCGACGGCGAGCCAGTAGAAGCGGGTGTGTGTGACGTCGTCTTGCTTCCAGGCGATGTGGCGTGGGCGCGGCGTGCGATCGAAGGATGCGAGCCAGGGGAGGATCTCGGCGTCGCGGCGTTCCATCCAGTGGCCGAGGCCCGGGTAGATGATGGTGCGGTGCGTGTAGCCGGTGGGCAGGAGCTTTTGGCGGGCGAGTAGTTCGGCGCCGAAGCGCTCGGCGACGGCGGCGCGGTCGTAGGCGGTGTCTTCGGCGCCCATGAGGATGGCGAAGGGGAGGTTGCTGAGGCCGATGGGCGAGGTCTCATTTGGATGGCCTGCCATCATGGCGGCGGCGGCGAATCGGTCGGGCATGCGTGGGGCGAGTTGGTAGACGCCGTCGCCGCCGGCGGAGTAGCCCATGAGGTAGACGCGGTTGAGATCGATGTTGCGCGCGATCGCGTAGGTCTCGATGAGCGTGGTGAAGAGCGGATCGATGTGGGCTTGGTGCCAGAGGTTCCAGGTGTCGGTGGGGGCGCGGGGTGCGATGTAGATGCCTTCTTCGGGCTCGTAGAGGTTGATTTGGTTGTGCCATTGGCGGTCGTTGATCTCGGGCGGTGCGCCGCCGCCGCCGTGGAGCGAGATGTAGAGGGCGTGGCCCTCGGGTGGCGGCTCGCCGAAGGTCTTCTCGAGGAAGCGCATGGTGCGGCCCGCGGCGGTGACCTGCTTGGCGTCGATGGCGGCGCGGGCTTCTTCGAGGCGTGCGGCGGCGAGCTCGTTGTAGATCTGCTCGATGAGCGCTTCGGACTGCTCTTTGGTGAGGGCGAGCTCATCCCAATAGAGGTCGATGGTGTGGGGGCCTGCGGCGTCGGGGGTGATGCGGGCGCTGCGGGTTTGGCCCTGGTGGGTGATGGAAAGGGTGATGGGCTCGCCGGGCGTTGTGGTGAGCGAGGGCATGTCGTTGAGGTCAGTGGTGCCGGCGCGGGTTTGGATGGTGTCGTTGTCGTGTGTGATGTTCGCCGCGATGCGTGTGCCTTCTTGTGTTGTCCAGAGGCGGAGGAAGAGCTGGGTCTTGTCGGTCGCGGGGTCGGTGGAGTCCGCGGCTTTGGGGTTGGTGTAGCGGGTCGTGACGTCGATGGCGGGGACGGTGTGGTCGGCGGGCGACCAGATCATGGGGAAGGTGTGTTCGGTGCGGCGCCATGAGGTTGCCCAGACGGCGTGCTCGCGGGAGCCGCGTGTGGCGCGGGCGGCGTCGGCGACGAACCAGCCGCGGTTGAGGCCCGCGGGCGTGAACTCGTCGGCGCCGGTGAAGTGCCACATGCCGTTGTCGTAGATCTCGACCCAGGTGTGGTTGCCGCGTTTGTCGGCCCAGTTGGCGACGCCCGCGGCGCGGGCGGGGATGCCGACGGATCGGCAGGCGGAGACGAGGAGGATCGAGAGGCCGGTGCAGGTTGCCTTGCCCTCGGCGATCGCTTCGGACGGGGATTGGTTGGTCTTGCTGCGGGCGGTGTTGTACTCGACGCCGAGCTGGTCGAACAGGTCGCGGTTGATGCGTTGGACGGCTTCGGTGGCGGTGGTCGCGCCGGCGACGATGGGACGGACGCGGTTCATAAGGCTTGCGCGTGATGGCTCGCGGGCCTCGTCGAACACGGCGTAGGGCAGGACGTCGTTGTAGAAGACCTCGACGGGGAGGTCGCGGGCCCAGGGGAATTCGGCGCGGGCCTGCATGGCGAGGCGGAGGTTGTCGAGCAGGAGGGCGGCGGGGAGGTCGGCGTCGCGCGGGGGGGCGTGCTCGGCGAGGAAGTCGGCGGCGGCTCGGCCTTCGGGGCCGAGCTCGGCTTCGGCTTGGTCGATGAACGTGTGCCACGTGCTGGCGGCGTGGGCGAGC
>CAYQAD010000150.1:0-3558 GCA_964415125.1 uncultured Phycisphaeraceae bacterium
AGCTCGGCGTTGGAGAGCAGGGCCTTCGAGGGGATGCAGCCCCAGTTCAGGCAGACCCCGCCGAGCTTGGCCCGCTCGACGATCGCGACCTTGTACCCGAGCTGGGCCGCGCGGATCGCGCCCACATAGCCGCCCGGTCCGCCGCCAATGACCACGAAGTCGAAGTGCTTATCCGCCACGTTGGTGCCTTTCACTCGCATTGCCCGCGCCGCCGTTGCGTCTTGGCGGCTCACACAGGGCCCAAATCCGCCGCGATCGGCGCGTGCCGACCCCCAGCAGGCCATCGTATGGCCCGCCTCGCCCGCGGTCGCGTGCCAGCAGGGGGGAGTTGGCACCGCGTCACGTCGGCAGATCCCGCGTGCGTCGGCCCGCCGGGTCGATGCAGGTTCAATATCCGCGGAATCGCTTCTCGTAGCCCTGCGATCGGCGATCGCTCGAGTACCCGGTCTGCACGTACGGGTTCTGCGGGCCGTACGGCCGGCGCGACGAGTTCGCGAGGTACGGGCGGCTCGGGTTGAAGGCGTTCTCCGGGCTGTAAACCATCTGCCCGGTGTCGCTGCGGACGTACAACGGCCCGCTGGTCTGCACCACCGCGGGGCGATAGAGCTCTCGCTGGAAGCCCGGGCGATTGACCTCATTGACCTTGTTGCTGCCCACACGCAGGTTGTTGTCCAGCGCGTACTGCGCCCCCGCGACCGCGACCAGCACGCCCATCGCCATCACGCCCCGTGCAGCTTCACGGATCATCGGTCGCCCTCCGGATTGATCGAGACCAGCGTGACCTCGAACGTCACCGCCTCGTTCGGCCCGATCGCCGGCGGCTGGCCGGCCAGCCCGAACGCCTGCTCGGGCGGCACCACCACGCGGTACGTGCCCCCGACGCGCATCGCCTTCGCAGCACGCTGCGTGCCGATAGGAAGCGTCGCGAGCGCCACCGCCTCGCCCTCGCCGCTGTCGAACCGCTGGCCGTTCATGTGGAAGCGATCGAAGTTGACCACGAGCACGTCGCCATCGGTCGGTGTCGCGCCGGTCCCAGCCCGCACCGTGCGGATCAGCACGCCGCCCTCGAGCGTCCGCGTGCCCGAGACGCGGGCCTGCTCGGCGACGTATCGCGCGCTCCACGCGGCGTTGTCGTCGGCGACCTTGCGGAAGTCCGCGTCCTCTTCGTAGAGCTTCGCGAACCGGGCCGCGTCGACCTCGGCCTTCTTTTGCCGCAGCAGCTCGCGCATCATCGCGCTGTCAAACCGCGGGTCCCCACCCGCGACCGCGTCGGCGAAGCCGTCGGCCACGAGATCGAGATCGGGCGTGACCCCGTCGGCCGCGAGCCCGGCCAGCATGTCCTCGGCGATCATGTAGCCCAGGCCGTAGGACAGCAGCTCGCGCTCGCCCGCGGGCACCTCGCCCGACTGCCGGGCGTTCGAGGTGGGCATGACACATCCCACCGCGATGGCAACACCGACCACTCCACCGATCGCCAATCTCGCTCGCATCGTTCGGATTCTCCTGCTGGGCATGATCTGTTGGCACGTCCGCCGCGCCGGCCAGAGCCTAACCCGGCCGTACACTCGCCGCGTGCCGCAATCCGCCACAATCATCACGACCGTCTACAACGCCGAGGCCTACGTCGCGCAGACCATCGAGTCGGTCCTCGCCCAGACCCGGCAGGACTTCCAGTACATCCTGCTGGACGACGGCTCGACCGACCATTCCCTTGACATCTGTCGCGAATACGCCGCGAAGGACGACCGCATCACGCTCGTGCCCGCCGAGCACGCGGGCAGCGCCAAGGCGCTCGCCGCGGCCCACGACCACGCGACCGGCAGGCTCATCGGCTGGGTCGACTCGGACGACATGCTCGAGCCCGAGGCGCTCGAGCTGACCTCCGCCCTGCTCGATCGGCACCCCCAGGTCGGCATGGTCTACACGCACCACAACGTCGTCGACGATGCGGGCGCGATCCTCGGCCTGGGCAAGCGCAGCACGATCCCGTACGACAAGACCCGCATGCTCGTGGACTTCATGGCCTTCCACTTCCGCCTGTTCCGCCGGGAGGTCTACGACCGCATCGGGGGCGTGGATCGCTCTTATCCGTGCGCCCACGACTACGACTTCGCCCTCCGCATGACCGAGGCGACGGAGGTGCGGTGCCTGCCCCGGCCGCTGTATCGCTACCGCATGCGGGCCGGCTCGATCTCCTCGGCCCGCAAGCTCGACCAGATTCGCGCCTCCGAGCGTGCCGTGCGCGCCGCGATGGCCCGCCGTGGGCTCGACCAGACCCACGAGCTCGAGGTCGAGCTCCGCAGCACGTTCAAGCTTCGGCGACGCTCGGGGGCCCTTCCAAAGCCCTGACATCGAGCGGCCGTGGGCCGGCGTGCTGGTGTTTGCGGACCCGCGGGGGGAACAAACCGCGGGCGAGCGGACATCCTTGGGTAATCGGTTCGTAAACCCGCTCGGTCCGGCGTGCGGCCCGTGGTAGGTTGTCAGGCCCGGCCGAGCCCGATTCTGGTGCTGTCCGGGGGCTGTCAGCCCGGCGCGATGCCGCTTGGAGGAGTTCGAGAGATGACGTCCATCCGTGCCCGCGGCGCTCTAGCGCCCCTGCTGTTGGCAAGCCTCGCGTGCGCGGCCGTGCCGGTCTCGACCACGATCGACCCCAGCCAGTCGAGCCTCACCGTCGAAATCAACCTGCCGCTGGGCAGCGACAGCGATGCCTCCCCGACCTCGGGCACGATCGACATCGAGCTCGACGACGCGGCGAGCCCGACGGCGGTCACGCTGATCGACCTGCAAGCGGCCCTCGACGAGACGATCGATCTGAGCATCGACACGGTCCTGTTCGGCGCGTTCAACGCGACCGGCACAGACATCAGCGTGCGATACGCCGACGCTCCGACGCCGCTCGGCCCGGTGCCCATCGACGCGATGGGCGACGCGACGTTCCTCGCCGTGCCCTTCGCGACCGACGGCACCGTCGCCTACACCGCCACGGGCCTGATCTGCTCGGGCTTGCAGGGCCAGGGTCTCCCGTGCTCCGAGACCATCGACCTCGGCCTCGAGCCGAACAACAGCGGCGACGTGGACGGCAACATCGCCGTGGCCGGCTCGGTCGTGACACTGACCGCGAACCTGGACGTGACCGTGCCGCTCGACCCGATGGATCCGGGCCTTGGCTCGTTCCGCGTGTTCGGCACGATCGTCGCGACGGGCGAGGCGGCCAGCCCGCCGTGCGTCGCCGACGTGACGACCACGGGCACGTCCAACGGCGTGCCCGACGGCACCGTCGATCTCAGCGATTTCTCCTTCTATCTCACGCTCTGGTCGGCCGGCTCGCCCATCGCCGACGTGACGACCACGGGCACATCCAACGGCATTCCCGACGGCACCGTCGATCTCAGCGATTTTTCCGTATACCTCACGCTCTGGTCGGCCGGATGCCCGTGATCCGCCGATGCAGCAGAACGATCGCCCCGCGTGGGGTTCACCATTTCCACAGCCACGCGCCGTTCGGCGGCGCTTGAATCTCAGACTGTTCGAGTTCTGATCGAGCCACTGATCGAGCCA
>CAYQAD010000150.1:3658-6535 GCA_964415125.1 uncultured Phycisphaeraceae bacterium
GGCGGCGCTTGAATCTCAGACTGTTCGAGTTCTGATCGAGCCACTGATCGAGCCAAGTGCTCGTGTTCTTTTCGAGACACACTTCGCGTTCGGGCATCGACAGCCCGCGGCTCGCGAAGCACACACCAATCCGGGGAACCCAACGTCGTGGGGGACGAAGGGTTAGACAACATGCCAGACACACACTCGCTGCCTCGACTCCGTCCCTGCGCGCTGGCCCTTGCGGCCGGCCTGCTCGCCTCGACCGCGATCGCCGCCGCGCCCGCCGGGTCGAGCGTGGCTCCGGGCACCGCCTTGGGCGAGCGTGCGGGCTCGACCCCCGCGACAGCGCCGACCCCCGGGGCTGCGCCAACCCATGCCCAGCTTGATCCCGCGCCCGACATCGCGTGGGTGTCGCCGAGCCCGCTGCGTGTGCAGCTCGAGGGTGCCAACGCGTCGCTGCTGGGCGGCGCGCTGCCGCTCGGCGTGGACGGCGAGGCGCTGGCCGACCTGCGGGCCGCCGAGGGCCGCACGCTCGTGCTGGGCCTGCCCTTGCCCGACGCGATGCCGATCGATCTCGAGCTGACACGCGTGAGCCCGTTCGCCGAGGGCGCCCGGCTGATCCTGATGACCGCCGAGGGCGAGCGCGACCTGCCGCTGCCCGACGTGGCGATCTTCAAGGGCAACGTCGCGGGCGATCCCGAGTCGCGCGTGTTCCTCTCGATGCACGACGGCGTGTCCAACGGCTTCGTCCACGTCGACGGGCGGACCTACATCATCGCCCCCGACCCCGACCAGCCGGGCCACGCGGCGATCTACAACGAGGAGATCCTCGCGCACGTCGAGGCCGACGCCGACGCCGATCAACAGCTCCCGCCGACCTCCTGCCTCACCGAGCCGGGCCACTTCACGTTCGCGATGCCCGAGGTCGAGGACCAGAGCTTCTCGCCGCGCAGCGAGCCGCCCTGCCGCGAGCTGACCATCGCGATCGATACCGACACCGAGTTCAGCGAGCGATTCGGGTTCAACGACAACAACGCCGCGGCCTACGCCGCGACGCTGATGTCCGCCGTCAGCGAGATCTACGAGGAAGACCTCAACATCTCGCTGGTCGTCTCGACGATCCGCCTGTGGGACCAGGGCGTCAACGACCCCTACCCGACCAACAACGGCTCGAGCTCGCTCAACACCCTCCGCAACCAATCCCTCGGCGCCCGTGACCTGGCGCACCTGCTCAGCGGCAAGTTCTTCAGCGACACCGGCGGCGTCGCGTACCTTAACGGCCTGTGCAACGGCAACAGCGCCGGTGTCTCCGGCGCACTCCGCCTCTCCTTCCCCTACCCGCTCACCGACAACCGCTCCAACAACTGGGACCCGATCGTCGTCGCCCACGAAATCGGCCACAACGTCGGCAGCGGCCACACCCATGAGGCGTACTTCCCGCTCATCGACGGTTGCGGCAACGGCGACTGCTCCGCCTCCTTCGGCGGCACGATCATGTCGTACTGCCACCTCTGCCCCGGCGGCGTTGCCAACATTGCGCTGACCTTCCACCCCACCGTCCGCGCACGCATCCTCAGCTACGTCGCCAGCCGCGGGTGCAACTACGACCGCCCAGTCTCCGCCCTCGCCTCGAACCCATCGAGCCAGACGATCACGCTCGGCGAGCCGGTGACCTTCAGCGTCACGCTCGACGCGCCGATCGGCGACGAGACCTTCCAGTGGTTCCGCGACGGCTTCCCGGTTGCCGGCGCGACCACCTCGAGCCTCACCATCGCCAACGTCTCCTTCGATGACATCGGCGCGTACACCTGCCGCGTCGATCTTGCCTGCGGGTTCGACATCTCCGAAGAAGCCGAACTCGACGTCGTCGGCGATGACTGCGACAGCAACGGCTTCGATGACACACTCGACATCGCTCGCCAGCTCGTCGCCGACTGCAACGGCAACGGCATCCCGGACTCCTGCGACGTCTCGACCAACTACAGCGACTTCTCGCCCGTGCTCGTTGGCATCGGCGGCGACTCGCCCCAGTCCCACACCTTCACCGATCTGCCCAATCCGGCCACCAGCGTCCAGATCCACTTCGACGCCAAGGGCGACTTCTCCAGCGCCACCGAGGTGCTCAACATCTCGCTCAACGGCACGCCCTACCCCGCCCGCTTTGCGACCGGCGGCGAGGACTGCCCGCAAACGCCCGACCGCGACACGCTCACGCTCAGCGCCTCGGAGTTCACGGCCCTGATCGCCGGCGGCACGCTCGCGATCGACATGAACACGCCGACAAGCGTCGCGACAGCCCTGTGCTTCCCGATCGACTCGACCGTGCAGGTCACCATCGAGTACGGCGTGAACTCCACGCTCGACACCGATGGCAACGGCATCCCCGACTCCTGCGAGGTTGCCAACCCCTGCGTGGCCGACGTGACCACGACGGGCACCTCCAACGGGCAGCCCGATGGCGCGGTGGACTTGAGCGACTTCAGCTACTACCTGACGCTCTGGTCCGCCAGCGACCCCATCGCCGACGTGACCACCACCGGTACCTCCAACGGCATCCCCGACAGCACCGTCGACCTCTCGGACTTCAGCTACTACCTGACGCTCTGGTCGGCCGGCTGCCCGTAAGCGGCAGGGCGCCACGGCGCGAGACGCCCGCTCACGGGCGTGACGACGACAACGAAAAGGCCGCGGCCCAGAGGGAGCCGCGGCCTTTCTCATTGGCAACGTGCGCGACGCAGCGCTAGCGGTCGAGCATCGAGGCGATCAGCCGCACGCCGAAGCCGGTCGGTCCGGAGACGAACGGCCCCTTGTCGCCCTTGGTCGCGTGCACGCCCGCGATATCGATGTGCGCCCAGGGGATGCCGTCCTTGACAAAGTGCGCGAGGAAGGCGGCGC
>CAYQAD010000151.1:0-6498 GCA_964415125.1 uncultured Phycisphaeraceae bacterium
TGGACGATCGCGTCGTGGTTGCCGCGGGCCTCGAGATCGAAGCCGAAGAGCAGCTCGACGAAGTCGATGTCCAGCGGCGAGATCGACATGAAATAGGGCGCGGTCTCGAGCACATCGCGGTGCAGGGCGTACGCCTCGCCCAGGTCGTCGGGGTTGACCACGCCCGAGCGGATGTTGCTCGAGCGGACCGCGACCCACTGGCTGCGCTCGACGCCCGGGGCGGTCTCGAGGGCGAGCTCGTCCTTGTATCGGCGGAACTGGCCGAGGTCTGGGTGCGATCGCCGGACGCGCTCAAACAGCTCGAGGACGGTCTCCCGGCCTCGCGGCAGGTCGAGCTTCACGCCCACCTTGTGGTTGATGTAAAAGTCCGAACAGATTGCCCGCAGACTCGCGCCCATGCCGGTGGTCATCGCGGGAGTCTACCAGCGCGACAGCTGTCCACCGCCGACCGACATGCGTTCCACACATGCCGGGCTTGACGCAGCGTCAGGAACCGACAGGCACCGGGGCGGAGCGCCGTCGAATCGGCTCGAGTTTGAGATACGTCAGGCAACGCCAGAGCCACTCGGCCGGGCCGAAGCGGAAGTAGCGGAGCCAGATCAGACTCAGCGCGATGTTCACACACCAGACGCCGGCAACGATGCCCCAGAGCTGCGGGTAGGGGACGGTTCCGAAGAGCCCGAAGCCGTGCGGGTAGAAGAGCGTCGTACAGATGATCGTCTGGAGGAGGTAGTTGGTCAGTGCCATCCGGCCCACGGCGGCAAGGGCCGTGGCGAGCGGGCCGAGTGCGCCCGACTTCCAGAGCGCGAGCACCAGGCCGACGTAGCCGAGGCTCTGGATCGGCGCAGAGAGCGCCGCCAGTGCACCCCTCCACCACACACCCTTGGTCCCTTCGAGCGCCGTCGCTTCGATGCCCGCGAGTCCGTGCCACGCCAGCAATAAGCCGACCGGGATTCCGATTGCCGCCATCATCGCGTAGAGACCGACCGAGCGCTGTCCCGTAAGCACGCCGAGGCGGGTGAGTGCTTGCCCGAGCAGCATCACGCCGAGCAGGAACGGGCCGTACATGAGCGGCAGCATGAGCACGTAGAAGAACCCGGTCGTCGCCATGCGGTGCAGGATCGGCACGACGTAGGTGCCGTGCTCGCCCGAGTAGACCGCGAGCTCGTTCTCGAAAGCCGTGGGATTGAAGTACCACGGCTCATCGGGGTTGAACGGTGGCTCGCCGAACATCGCGAAAAGCCCCGCAACCGGCACGTAGTACAGCAGGGCGACGACAAAGATCGTGAGCATCGCCCAGACCGGCAGCTTGCGAAGCCACCACAGCGCCGTCAGACCCACGGCCGAGTACCACACCAGAATGTCGCCGTACCAGAGCAGCCACGCGTGGGTGAGGCCCAGCATCAGCAAAGGGGCCATGCGGCGATACCAGAGGCCCGCGCCCTCGGCGAGTCGTCCGCTCTCGAACTTTCGGCTGTAGAACACCACGCCCGCACCAAACAGCATGCTGAAGATGAAGACCATCTTGCCCAAGATCAGCAGGTTCATCGCGCGAAAGCCCCACTTCGCCCCGCCCTCGTATGGGCCCATGAGCGAGGGGTCCATCGTCACAACGAACGGCCACGCGAACACGATGATGTTCATCCCCAGGATGCCCAGCAGCGCGAAGCCGCGGAGCACGTCGATGCTCGCCGCTCGCTCGCCGGCGCGCACCGGGTGCGGCGATTCCATCGTGCGTTGGGCGACCGTCACGCGCGTGCCTCGCGCGCGATCGGCTTGCGTGTGATCCATTGCATGAGCCCCTCTGTATCGGTCAGATCGTCCACGACCAGGTCGGCGCCGCTCGCCCGCAGGTCGTCGGCCGAGGTGTGCCCTGTCGCGACGGCCAAGCTCCGGCAGTCGTGGGCCTGCGCGCACCGCACGTCGTGGGCGGTGTCGCCGACCACGAGCACGTCGCCCGCCTCGATGTCTCGGCGGACCGCGTCGCGGTACCGCTCGATCGCGACACCCGGGAGATGGTCCCGGTGCGGGACCTCGTGCGGCGAGTCATCGCCCCACACACGCACCGCGAACCGATCGACGCCGATGCCCGAGGCGTTGAGCTTGAGCGTGCCGGTCTCCTCGTAGTTGCCGGTGAGCACGCCGAGGGTGAGCTCGCGCTCGCGCTCGATCGCCTCGAGCAGGTCGGTCACGCCCGGCAGGGACCAGACCTCGATGTCCCGCCCGATGCCGGCGGCGAACGTCTCGGCGTACCGCCGGCGGAACGCCGCAACCGTGTCCGGCGTCGGCTCGACGCTGTTGAGCGTGAGGATTTCCTCGACGAGCAAGGGATCGATGCGTCCCGAGACGCTCACGCCCTTGGCGTGGAACCCCTCGCCGAAGAGCGACGCCCCGGCCGCGACCATCGAACGCAGCCCCGAGTTCCGCGAGGCGAGCATCGTCTGGTCGATGTCCATCAATATCAGCATCCGCCGCCCTCTCCCGCGTTCACGCCATCCGCCTTCGTGCGCCGCTTCGCGAACGGTACGCGCCGCGTCAGTGCCGAATCTCGAACCCGGCCTCGCCCTCGACCACCTCGGCGGGCACGTGCGCCTCGCCGACGATCAAGGGCCCCATCTCCGCGCGGACATCCGCGAGGTACCGGCCAACGGCTTCGCGGCTGCCCTGGGCCTCGAGGCGAACGGTGCCGTCCGGCTCGTTTCGGACCCAGCCTGTGATCGCCCGGGCGTGCCCCGGCTGCTGGGCAACCGACCGCGCCCGGACCCGAAACCCCACGCCCTGCACCCGGCCCGAGAAGATCGTTGCGGAGCGGTGTTGTGGCAGGCCCGACGCGTCCATGCCGCCGGTATACCCGCCCTGGACGCATCGCGACGGCCGATCAGGGACCGCACGCACCCCGACCAGCGCCGCGCAGGCCCACCCCGCGCTGCGGCGCGAGCACGGCATTCACCCCGTTTTGGTTGCAACCCGCGCAGGTCGGGGTAGGAATAGCACTGGAGACATCTGCGCGAGATCCGAGACCTCGGCCGGCACCGGCGGGCACGACGCCCACCCCCGGCATACCAATCACCCTCGGACCCACGCATGGGCAACACGCGGGCGCCCGCCTCACCTTTCCGCCCGCCGACCCGCGGCCGCTGCGGCGCACGACGCGCCACCGCGACCGCAGGCTCGCTACCGCCCGCCTGCTCGCCTTTGCTTGATATCGCCCGGCTGTCGCACGCGCCCAGCCGGCCTGAAGAATCGTCCGCCGTGCCCGCGGTCTCGCAGCTGTGCTCCGAGACGCGGGCCTGGGAGTCCTGTCCGTTGGCCATGCACGCCACATTCGAAGACGACAAGGAACGCGTGCGCAACGCGGCGGACATCGTTCGCGTGATCGGCGACCACATCGCGCTCAAGCCCAAGGGTCGTGAGTACGCGTGCATCTGCCCCTTCCACGACGACACCTCGCCCTCGATGTACGTCTCGCCCCAGAAGCAGATCTTCAAGTGCTTCGCGTGCGGCGCGGGTGGTGACGTCTTCTCGTTCGTCACGCGGTACCACGGCATGTCGTTCCCCGAGGCGATCTCGCATCTGGCCGACCAGTTCGGCGTGACGCTCTCACGCACGCCGAAGCGCGAGAACGACGACCCCAACGCGGTGACCGTCGCCGGCGTGCGCGACGCCTGCGGCGCGGCGCGCGACTTCTATTGCGCCATCCTTCGCCACCCAACGCACGGGGCGCTGGCACGCGAAGCGATCGAGCGCCGCGGTATCTCCGCCGAGATGGCCGAGCTCTTTCAACTCGGCGCCGCCCCCGACCGGTGGGACGGGCTGGTGTCGACCATCGAGTCCAAGCGGCTCGCGCTCAACGCCTTCGAGGCGGCGGGGCTCGTGCGCGAAAGGTCCAACAGCCCGGGCCACTTCGACTTCCTGCGCAACCGCCTTGTGTTTCCGATCCTCGACCAGATCGGTCGGCCCATCGCGTTCGGCGGCCGGAAGCTGCGCGACGAGGACGACCCCAAGTACCTCAACACGCCCGAGTCGCCCGCCTTCAACAAGTCCGAGACGCTCTACGGCTACGAGCAGGCCCGCAACACGATCCAGCGCACCGGGATCATCCTCGTCGTCGAGGGGTATACCGATGTGATCGCCTGCCACCAGCACGGCTTCACCAATGCCGTCGCCCCGCTCGGCACCGCGTTCACCGAGAGCCACATCAAGCGCGCCAAGGACCTCGCACAGCGCGGCGTCCAGGTCTTCGATAACGACAGCGCCGGGCAAAAGGCGGCCGACCGCGCCGCGGCGATCTTCCTGCGCACGGGCATCGAGGCGATGGTCGCCACGCCGCCCGCCAACTCGCCCGCCAAGGACCCCGACGAGCTCTTCAAGCACGAGGGCGGCATCGAGATGTTCCGCACCATGATCGACAGCGCCCAGTCGATCATCGACTTCCGGTACGGGCGGCTGATGCGCGACCTCGACCCGACGAAGCCCGCCGCCCGCGCCTCGGCGCTCGAGGAGGAGGTGCGCTCGCTGGCGGCGCTCGGCCTGCGCGACCTGCAGAACCCCAACCAGATCGCCTTGTACGACGCGGTCGTGCGGAAGCTGTCCAGCGCGACGGGGCTGCCGACGTCGGCGCTGCGCGATCTGATCCGCAGCGCGACGCGTCCGGCCGGGCGGTCGTTTTCAACACCAAGCGACAATGAGGCGCCCGCGACGGCCCTCTCGGCGTCGTCGCTGAACCCACATGAACACTTGCTCGGGTGCATCCTCGTGGAGCCCAGCCTGCTTGCGGGATTGCCCGGGGAGCACCGGCCGCTGATCGCGCCCGAGGCCTACGCTTCGCGGCATATGGGGACCGTTGCGCACAGCGTTTGTGAACTCGCCGAGGCCGGCACCCATCCATCGCTCAGCGCGACGCTCACCCACCTTGAGGACGAGGACGCCAAGGCCGCCGCCGTCCAGCTCGCCGACCACGTCGAGCGGATCACCGAGGCCAAGCCCGACCGCCTCAGCCGGCACTTTGCCGACACGCTTCGCCTTCTGACCGAGCAGTCTCCGTCGGCGGCGGTCGCGCCGGGCGCGAACGGCGGCGAGGGCCTTTCTGACATCGAACGCCTGCAACGCAGCATCGAAGCCAAACGCTCGCGCGGGGCGAACCTGCGCAATCGCCCACGCACCGACGCGTGAGCGCTGTTGAATGCCCGCCGAGCGGAAACGCTGGGCGTGGAGATTGTTTGTTGTGTATCGCGGCCCGCGTGGGCCGAGGGCCACGGTCGGCCCCCACCCGCGCGCGGACCGAAGCTTTCGGGGAAAGAGACGCCATGATCGACCTGACCAACAACGCGCACCCCGCGATCGTCCAGCTCATTGCCATGGGCACCGAGCGCGGCTGGCTGTCGTACGAGGAGGTCAACAACACCCTCCCCGACGAGATGGTCGACCCCGAGCAGATCGACGGGCTGCTCGTGGTCATCGATCGCGCCGGCATCGAGCTGGTCGATGAGCTCGAGTACCGCGCCCGCCTGCACCGCCAGCGCCTGGCGAGCGGCGTCGAGGGTGGACACAACCCGCTCGCGCAGCTGCACCTGGGCCCGTACAAGGGCACGGGCAAGCCTGCACGGGCGGTGTCGGTCACCGGCGGCGAGCGCGTGTCGCTCGCCTCGGACCTGCGCAAGACCCTCGCCGAGGCGAACCGGGACCAGCAGGAGGCCCTGGCCGCCGAGCAGGGCGACGCCGAAGCGCGTCCGATCACCAACGCCGAGGTCGAGCGGCTCGCCAAGGAGCTCGCCGAGGCACCGGGCGAGGAGGGCAAGCGCATCGACGACCCGGTGCGGATGTACCTCACGCAGATGGGCTCGATCCCCCTGCTGACCCGCGAGGAGGAGATCCGCCTGGCCAAGAAGATCGAGACGACGCGGATGGTCTTCCGTCGGCGGTGTCTCGAGAGCGACTACATCCTCGCGCAGGCGGTCGAGACGCTCAAGCAGGTCGACGCGGGCAAGCTGCCCTTCGACCGCACGATGCGCATCTCTACTGCTGAGGAGAACGCGAAGGAGAAGATCGCCAAGCGCATCCCGATCAACCTGGCGACCATCGAGCGGCTGCTCGAGCTGAACCAGCAGGACTGGGAGTCGCTGCACGCCACGCCCAAGCCGACCAAGACCCAGCGGCAGGCGATCGCCGACCGCATCTCGGTGCGTCGGCGTCGCATGGCGGCGCTGACCGAGGAGCTGTGCCTCCGCACGGGCCGGATCGTGCCGCTGATGCGCAAGCTGCGGTCGATCTCGAAGAAGATGGACGACCTCGCCGCCGAGCTCGCCGAGGCCAAGGCCGCCGCCAAGGCCGAGTCGCGTCGCGACCGAGCCCTGCGCGATCCCGACGACATCGCCGTGATGGCCGAGGAACTCGCGGGACTGCGCTCGCTCGTGCTCGAGGAGCCCGAGCAGCTCGCCCAACGCGTGCGTGACATCAACACCGTCTTCTGGGAGTACGAGCAGGCCAAGCGCGACCTCT
>CAYQAD010000152.1:0-6497 GCA_964415125.1 uncultured Phycisphaeraceae bacterium
GAGGAGGAGATGCGAAAGCTCGGCAACCTGATCGAGAGCTTCCTCATGCTCACGCGCGTCACCGATGCCGACGAGCGGACAGCGAAGCGCACCGTGCTCGCCAATGAGCTCCTCATCGAGGCGGTCGCGGACTGCGAGCCGACGGCCCAGCAGTACGGCGTCCGCGTTGAGCCGACGCTTGCCGACGACGACGCGGGGCTTGACGCGATGATCGTGGGCGACGCCGAGCTGTTGCGGACGCTTGTGAGCAACCTGCTGAGAAATGCGATTCGCTTCTCGCCGCGGGGCGAAGCGGTGTCGCTGTCGGGGCGTGTGCGCGGTCACGAGTTTGTGATCCGCGTGCGCGACCGGGGCGCGGGTATCCCGGCGGAGGTGCTCGTGAACATCTTCGATCGCTTCGTGCGGTCCGCGGGCGAGGCGCGGCGCGGGCGGGGGCACGGGCTCGGGCTTGCGATTGCCAAAGGCATTGCCGAGCTGCACGGCGGGGACATCTCGGCTGGAAACGCGCCGGACGGTGGGGCGGTCTTCACCGCGACGCTGCCGATCCACGCCGCGGCCGACGAGGGTGGGTCGGCGTCGAGCGAGCATGACGCCGAGCGTGGAGCGGGCTAGACTGCGTTCCCCTGCCGACGCCGCCAGGGCTGATGTTGGATGTGGTCCACGAGTCAGCCCGAGGTGCACATGGCGGCCTGCTGCTTATCGTTGTTTGGAATCGGTGTCGCGCTCGGCGTGTTCGGCGAGGATTGTTCTTGCAACCTCGGTGAGCTTCGTGCGGGTGTCTTGTGCCCTGCGACGCATCTCCCCAAAGGCCATCCCCTCTCCGATGTCTTGGTCGGCCATGAGGATGCCCTTTGCCCGCTCGATGAGCTTGCGATCGGCGAGCGCCTGTCGGAGGTCGCCGACCTGGTCTTCGAGCTCCCGCAGCTGCGTGTAGCGGGACCAGGCAACCACCAACGCGGCGTGCAGATCGGCCGCCTCGACGGGCTCGATGAGGTAGGCCATGACGTGGTCACGCATCGCCTTGGCCACGAGGTCGAGCGACCGGCGCTGTGTCACGATGACGGCGGGCAGCGGCTCGGTGTCGCTGAGGTCGATGAGCGTGTCGAGCCCGTCGCCGTCGGGGAACTCGACGCCCGCAATGACCAAGTCGGCCTCTCCGCGAAGAACCGCGCGACGGAGCTCCGCGACGGTGCCGGCGCGTGCCACGACCGCGTGCCGTTGGCCGACCGCGTGCTCGATGGCCGCGAGGATGTCATCGCTGCCGTGGGCAATGAGCAGTCGCATGTTCTGCACGGGGTGCCTCCGATGGGGACGAGAACGTCCGGGGGTGTGGCATGAGCGAGTGGCAATGGCTGGTGTGCCTCGCGGCATGGATCATTGCGTCAGGCGTGGTTGGTGTTGTGCTGCTTCGGCGTTCCCGCGCCATGGTATCGAGTGTGCAACGCGACGCGGCGCATCGGATGGAAAGCCTGCGCAATGAACTTCGTAGCGTTGAACGTGTGAGAGATACCTTGGAGGAGCGAAACGCGCGATTGACGCAGAGGGCGTTTCGTTTGGAGCGTGCGGTGCGGGGAGCACGGGCGGCGGCGTTGTCGGTGGAGATCGAAACTGGCATGGTGCTCTGGCACGATGGGTGGGAGCAGCTGATGGCCGAGGTGCGCCCGCCGGCGGCGTTCGGGCACATGTCGGACCTGCTGGCGGGCGATGCGTGGGACTCGCTTTCGGCGATGCTCGCGTCCGCAGGCGTAGGAGAGATGGTCCATTTCGCGGCAACATGTGTTGACGCGCGTGTTGCCTGTGGCGTGAGGATGTCCCTGACGCCCGACCCACGCGTGGCGAGCACGCCGGCAACCGCGTCCGGCATGTTTGGGCTCGTGCCCTGCGAGGATTCGGCGGCGCCGGGTCGTTGACTCGCCCGAGATGCCTCGCATCACGACGCCTCGCTTCCCGATCCATCGCCGACCACAGACCCGCCCGAGATATGCAGCGGGGCATCCTCGCGAAAGATGAGCGTCCGGTGCGGGAAGGGAATGCGGATGCCGGCCTCGTCCAGCCCTCGACGCACCGCTTCCACGACCTCGTCGCGCGAGGCGCGCTGCTCGCGCGGCGTCGGGCCGGTCCACCAGGCGATCTCGAAGTCCACGCTGCTGGCCGAGAATGCTTGGGCAAAGATCTCGGGCGTGGGGTCACTGGCGACCGACTCACAGGACGCCACAGCGCGAGCGATCACGTCGCGGGCGCTTGCGACGTCCTCGTCGTACGCAACGCCGCAGATGATTTCGAGCCGGCGTTTGGGTTTGTTCGTGTAGACATAAACCGCGTTCTTGTAGATGTCGGCGTTGGGCACGACGAGCAACTCGTTGCGGACCGTGCGGATGAGCGTGTTTCGGACGGTGACATCGACGACCCTGCCCTCGAAATCGCCGCAGGCGATGAAGTCGCCGTTCTCGAAGGGGAATCGCCAGAGGATCAGCACGCCGGCGAAGAGGTTCTCGAAGATGTCCTTGAACGCGAGGCCGATCGCGATCGAGCCGATGCCCAGCGCGGTGAGCGCCTTGGACGGGGTGAGGCCCGGAAACGCGACCATCGCCGCAACAAGCAGGCCGGCCGCGATAACGACGACGTAGGTGAGCCGAGCGATGAGCTCCTTGAGCGAGTGTCGGAGCGTCACACCCTTCAGGAAGCGGGCGGCGAGATGTCGCGCGATCGTCGCCGCGACGAGGGCAAGCAGGAGGATTGCCAGCCCCGTGACGAGCAGCGGGAGTTGCGCGAGAAGATCCTCGGCGATGCGACGAACAGACGCCTCGACGGTGTCGATGCCAAGCGTGCCTTCTGGCGGCGTGTTCTCGGCTGTGATGCCGGAAGTGTCTGATTCGCTGCTGACGGAAGCCGCAGCGTGCGCAAGCGATGTCATCGGCCGCCCCTTTGATTTGCGGTGCGATGGAGTGGGAAATGGAAAGCCGGAGGCCGGCCGTGAAGCCGACCCCGGCCCAAAGGGTTTGTGAGCCGCGTGGTCGCGGCTGGTGTGTTTAGTACGAGACGGGCTGGTACGAGTCGTGCCACGTCGGGCGGTTGTCGCGCCAGAGGACCATGCGCTCGTTCGACCCGTTCGACACCCAGTTCGCCATCACGACCTGCGTGTCGCCCTCGGTCACGAGTCGGCCGTCGACAGTGATCGAGCTGCCGACAGTGATGTTGGTGCCGTGCTCGTCGACCCAATCAACCGGGCCAAGCACGATCGTGCGATGCTTCGCGGCGTCCTGCTTCGACGCCTTGTCCTTGCCAGACCGCGCCTCGGCGGATGTGTCGCGGGATTCAAGGTCGGTCGTGAGCAGCGTGACCGTCTTGACCTTCGTGTCGGTGCCCGGGAAGGTCATCGACCCGAACGACTTGGCGATGCCCTTGACAGTCACCTCGTCGCCGTTGCGGAACGCCTTGAGCATCGCCAGGTTAGCGCGAGCCGCGGGCGTTCCGGTGGTCATCGGCTCGGCATCTCGGCCGGACCGTGCATCGCGGCCCTTGGCGTCGTTGCTCATAGTGCCGTCGCGGTTTGCGTCCGAACGATCGAGACGGACGGGTTTCACGTCGAAGGACGCAAAGACCGGCTCGTAGCGTACGCTCTCAACGAACACCTGCACGTTGTCAGGCATCTCCTCGCACGCAGCCAGCACGCTGGTCGGCGCATCGAGCGTGACGCGCTCGGCACCGATCGAAGCGATGGTCATCGGCACGCACTTGAGCTCATCGCCGATGCCGAGCACGTTGGTGTTCGGATCAAGGCCGAGCATCAGCAGCTTGCCACTGGTGAGTTCGACGACGGCGTCATCGATCTCGCCGCTGGTCTCGCCGCGTTCATCGTCCATGGTGTGCGCGGGCATGCCGAGTACATCGGACGCGAGGAAGAAGCGTGTGGGCGAGTTGCCGTCCGACGCGTCGCCGCCGCTGGCCTTCACGTCGTCCGAGGTCCACGTCGGCTCGCCCTTGTCGTTGCGATAGTCGACATGCTCGCCACCGATGGCGATGCGCTTGGCATGCCAGTGCCCGTCGTGCTTGTCGTCGAACACGGTGACACGGGCGTCCTTGCCACGGGTGAGCGGCAGGTCTCGTCCTTGGACGAACCAGGCCGGGCCGACCGCGACGGGCTTGGTCTCCCCCGACTCGGTGCGGACGCGGACGATCACATGCTCGTCATTCCCATCGACCGACTCACGCTCGATTGCGGCGATAGTGCCGCGGATGGTCTTTGTGTCGGCGTCGACAAACGTCCGCTGAGCGACGTAGTCATCCTCGGACTCGGAGTCGATCACATCCGAGGCCCAGGCCTGCATGTCGCCGAACCACGAGCGGTCGGCTTCGAGGCCGAGCCAACGGTCCCGGTCGAAGGCGACGCGGTTGTCGAGAACTCGCTCGTAGGTCGGCAGCTTGAGGCGCATGATCGACGCGTCGTCGCGGTCTGCCGCGAGCGAGAATTCGGCCAGGGGCGCGGCAACCTGCTTGTCGCCGATGTCGAGGAAGCCGCCGGTGGAGAGCACGACGTGTCGGATCTGGCCGGAGCCTCGATCGATGATGAGATCCTCCACGGTGGCGATCTCACTCCCGTCAGCGCCGAGCACGGGCGAGCCGATGAGGGAAGACAGCGTATGGAAGGAGAGCGCCGTGTGGCTCACCGTTGCCATCACGCCGGTCGCCGCAACATCGCTCGCGGACTTCGTGTGCGAGGTGTCGGGCGACGCGAGTGCCGCAGCGGGCAGGCCCGCGGCGGCGAGGACTGCGGCGACGGTCGTTCGGGTGATGCGGCGAGGTGTGCCGTACATGGTAAGGATTCTCCTGTGTTTGGTTGTGTGCGCCTCGGCGGGAACGCCCCGCGTTGCGACAGGAGAAGAATCGCCGCTCGCCCCAACGTGGCGATGACACAATGGTGAATCTGGATTCATGTTGACCGGGCGCGATCGCAACGACGTCCGCATCGCGCAGTCATGGATCGAAAACCGGCGTCGCGGCAGCGGCTTCGACGCGTGATAACACCCATTCCGCGGGGGATGAAGCCGTTTTCACGTGCGCCAAGGGGGCTCTTCACGCGGGGGCACGAATCTCCTACCTGTAAGGCGGGCGAGGTGCTGCGGCGACGGGGCACCCCGGCCGACGATTGGAAACGTTTACCCCCGCGTCGATCTGATTGGAGCTGCTCCCGTGAGCACGACCACCGAGACCCTTCCGCAAACCCCTTGGCGTCCGCAGGACGAGATCGAAGAGAATCCGATCTGCCTGGCGATCGAGTCTGCCGAGAAGATTACCCCGCTGCTCGACAGGCATCTCGCGTCGCTGTTCGTCCTGTTCCACCAGTATCAGAAGCACCACTGGCTGGTCGAGGGGCCGCAGTTCCGCGATCTGCACCACTTCCTCGAAGACGGGTACAACGAGGTGCACAAGCAGCTCGATGCCGTCGCGGAGCGCATCACCGCGATCGGCGGCGTGCCCACCTCGCGTCCGAGCTTGCAGGAGGAGCTGGCCTACATCGAGCACGAGCCGGAGGGCATCTTCCGCATCCGAGACATGCTCGAGCGGGACCGTCAGGCGTGCGGGCAGATCGCCGCCGAGCTGCGCGACACCATCCGTGTCTGCACCGCCGAGGGTGATTTCGGCACCGAGACCATGCTCAAGGGCATGCTGCTCCAGGTCGAGGACCGCGCCCACCACATCGACCACTTCCTGGGTGAAGACTCGCTCGGCTTCGCGATATCGCCGGCCGATCGAGCGGTTCAGGGCTAAGCGAGCCGGAGCGAAGGGAGCTTGGAATGACAAGGACGACAAACACCGGCGTGTTCCCGACACGGCACACGCAGACCATTCGGAGGCACACAGCAGTGGACCGTGACACGATTCAGGACGATCAGCAATCCGAAGATCATCGGGAGGCGATCGAGCAGCGGTCGCCCGAGGGCAGGCCCGCCCATCCCGAGCTTCGGGCACGCGGCGTCATGGTCGCCATCCTGGCCCGCTTCGCGCTCATCGTGGTCGTGGCGGTGGTCGCGGCCCTGCTCATCGGTGTCCCGATCGCCATCGCCGTGCTCGGTGTGGGCGTGGTCCTCGTCGCGGTCGACCCGACGATCTGGTCGGCAATCGAGCGATCGCGCGAGCGCGAGGAGATCTCGCGCGATTCGGCGCAGCCCAGGACGGAAGGCGACCGGTGATTCGCGAAGGAACAGACGTCAAGTGGGACTGGGGCTCGGGCACCGCACGCGGCACCGTGACCGAGCGTCATGAGTGCACCGTGACCCGCACGATCGACGGAAGCGAGGTGACACGCAATGGGTCGTCCGATGACCCCGCCCTCGTGATCGAGCAGTCCGACGGCGGTGTTGTGCTCAAGCTCAAGAGCGAGGTGAGCACGGATCGCTAAACCGGCTCCGGGCCGAGTGACGCACGCCAAGTTGCCGTTGGTGGCAAGCCTGAGTCCGCAACGCGCACACAAGTGCGAGGCGACGGTGGCGAGCGCC
>CAYQAD010000153.1:0-1423 GCA_964415125.1 uncultured Phycisphaeraceae bacterium
ACTCCTGCGGTCCCTGCGGCACGTCGAAGCCGTTGACCTCGACGGTGTACACACCGCCCGCGGCCGAGGCAATGAAGACCTGCTCGATGTTGTTCACGCGGTCGGGCTGATCCTGCGTCGCGGACAGGCCCGGGTTTGCCGGATCGAGCGTCCAAGGGAAGACGCGGTTGCCCGACGGATCGAAGACGCGGAGGTCGAGGTCGTTGACGAGGGCCTTGGTCGTGTTGGGCACGCCCGGGGCATCGTCCCAGGCGATGGTGACCTTGAAGGTCTCGCCGGCGGAGACGGGCATGCGGTACGACCGCGAGGCGCCCGCGCCGACGCTGTCCTCGCCGACGCGCCCAGCGCGGAGCGTGTCGATCGAGTCGAGCACGCGGATCGAGCCGTAGCCGGACTGGTAGTCCGGGCCGGCGTTGCCGATGTCCTGGGCGTCGTGGGCGAGCAGGGCCTTGACGGTCGCGTTGCGTGGGTCGCCCTCGCCGGGGAACTGGTTGCGCCAGTCCTCGATGATGAGTGCGCCGCACCCGGCCGCGGCGGGCGAGGCCATGGAGGTGCCGCACTTGACGCTGTAGCCGCCGCCCGACGAGGTCGAGGTGATGCCGCCGTCGCCGAGCGTCGAGCAGCCGGGCGCGGCGATGTCGGGCTTGAGCCGGCCGTCGTCGACGGGGCCCCACGAGGTGAACGAGGTGACGGTGTCGTTGTTCGCGTTGAGCGCGCCGACGGTGATGTGGTTCTTCGCGGTCGCGGGCGGCGCGGTGGTGCTGAAGGTGCTGCCGCAGCGCGTGGTCTGGCGCTCGTTGCCGTTGGCCCAGAAGACGACGATGTCGCCGCCGAGCGAGCCGAGCACGGCCGCGTCGATGAGCGACGACATCACGCCGTAGTCGCCGGTGATATCGCAGGGGAAGCCGTTGGGCGCGGTGTTGGTGCCGATCGAGTTGTTCGAGAGGTCCGCGCCGAGCGAGATGGCTTCGATGTAGTCGGCCTCGAAGTCGCCCGGGTTGGTGTAGAGGAAGGTGCCCGAGCCATCCCACTCGAAGCCCGCCGAGAGGATGGTGACCTCGGGCGCCATGCCGGTGTGCGTGCCGCGTGAGCCGACGGTGCCGGCCACGTGGGTCGCGTGATCCGAGAGGCCCGAGGTGTCGCCCGAGATGACGGTCGCGCGGTTCTGGAAGTCGTTGTGGCTCGCGAGGATGCTGCCGCCGTCGTAGACGAATGCCGTCACGCCCGTGCCGTCGAGCCCGTAGGGCGCCGATGCGGCATCGGCGGCCTGCGTCATGACCGCGGCCTCGGCGTTGTTCTCGCTGAGGCGGGGCAGCGCGGGCTCGATCCACTGCACCGCGTCGTTGGCGGCGAGGGCACGGGCCGTGGCGGGCGTCGCCTCGATGACGTAGCCGTTGAGCGAGAGGATCGAATCGCGAACGGT